>JAADGC010000055.1:0-33167 GCA_013152585.1 Chloroflexota bacterium | reverse complement strand
TGCTCAGCGCCCTGGGAGGCATACGTTACATCGCCCCCCTGCACACCTTCATCGCCTGGTCTTTTTCAGCCTTCGTGATCTTGCACGTCTATCTCACCACGACCGGCTATACGCCCCTGGCAGCTATCAAGGGTATGATCAGCGGTTGGGAAGAAGTTGAAGTGAATGACGAAGAAGGCGAAGAAAAAAGCGCCTAGCATTCGGCGCCAGGCTCTGACCGCCAGGGCCTGGCCTCCCTCTTGTTTTTGCAATGGAGACACCACTCTATGACTATCGCAACACCCTCAAAATCCAAGCATAAATCCCCGAAACCCCGGCGCCAACCGAAACCCTACACGAACTCCCTGTTAGCAGGCTTGTTGTTGGGCGCAGTTCTCTTCTTTGCCTACTTCATCTCCGGCGACGGCCTGGGCGCCTCGGGGGCCGAAAACCGCATCGCTATCTGGCTGGCCAAGCTCATCGCCCCGGGCTGGGTCAACAGCACTCCCGCCTATATCAAATATGGGGGCGGCATCAAACAGCCTCTCGATCACGCCATTGTCATGATCGGACTCGGCGTTATTCTGGGCGGTTTCCTGTCCTCCTATTTTCAGGGCCGCTTCCAGAGAGGCACCACCCGAGGGCCCCATGTCTCGCCGAAATTGCGCTGGACCCTGGCTTTTCTGGGCGGCATCTTCGCCGGTTTCGGCGCCCGTCTGGCCCGCGGCTGCACATCGGGGCAAGGCTTGAACGGCGCTGCCACTCTTTCGGTGGGAAGCTGGGCTTTTCTCCTGGCCTTCTTTGCCGGTGGCTATGCCCTTGCTTATTTCGTACGCAAATTATGGAACTGATGGTTTTGAAATGATGACGCTTTCGTTTCGCACCCGCATCCATGCACCTGCACTCTATCACCCCCTGGGAGGCATTCATGCTGCCTATTGATCTCGTTGCAAATTGGGGTAAACCCCTTGCCTATCTTTTCTATCTTCTTGTCGGTATTGGTTTCGGCGTTTCCCTGGAAACCGCAGGCTTTTCCATATCGACCAAACTCGCCGCACAGTTTTACTTCAAAGACCAAACCGTCTTCAAGACGATGTTCACGGCTGTGCTTTTCGCCATGCCCCTGCTCTTCATCGCTGTGGGCCTGGGGTGGTTGGACTACGACCGCATCTACGTCCCCCCCACCTATTTCTGGCCCGGCGTCGTGGGCGGCCTGATGCTGGGCGCCGGGATCATCGTCGGTGGCTTCTGCCCCGGCACTTCTATCGTCTCAACGGGTACGGGCAAGCTCGACGGCCTCCTGTTCGTACTCGGGGCCATGGTGGGGGCCCTGCTCTTTGGCGGCACCGTCGACCGCTTCTATGATTTCTCCAACTCCAGCTACATGGGCCGTTTCACCATCCCCGACTGGCTGGGGATAGACACCGGCGTCGTGGTTTTTGTCCTGGTTCTCCTCGGCGTCTTGCTCATCTGGGGGGCGGACGCCATCGAACGCACCTGGAAAAAGCGAGAAGGTCTTTTCGACCCGGCCACAGCCGACAAAGAACATAGAATCCTTGTGGGCGTCTCAGCTTTGCTGATCGTTTTGGGGACGATCGCACTGATCATCGGTCAGCCATCGCAGGCAGATCTCTGGAATCGCGTGGCTCCCGAAAAGCAGCCCCTGCTGGATAGCCGCGCCGTGCAGATCCACCCTGCCGAATTACGTGAAGCCACCTACAACCCACTCATGAAGGTCATTATGCTGGATATTCGGGATGAGGCAGACTACAACCTCTACCACATCCAGGGGGCCCGTCGCCTGGATATCGATCAGATGCCATCGCTGATCCCGGATTTACAAAATGAACCCGACGGCACTGTCGTCGTGGTCATGAGCAATGACGAGACCCCAGCGACAGAAGCCTGGAAGATACTGGTATCCAAACCGGGGATCAATGCCTACATCCTGGAAGGAGGCATCAACCATTGGATCAGCATTTACGCCCCCAACGCCTTCGATCCTATCCCCAACCCCCCACTCCCCAACCAACCAGATGACACCTTGGCCTGGCAGATCGACCAGGCACTGGGGGCCAATCAGCCAGGAGCCACCCCCACGCAGAAAGAAACCGGGATCGAATACACTCCCAAGATCAAACTGCAAAAGAAAGCGCCAACCGGCGCCGGTGGCTGTGGTTGATCCCAATAGCTCGTCTATCGCCAGATTTGCTCGTTCAGGCCGCGACCAGCTTCACCGCCCCGAACGGGCAAATCTGCAAACATGCCCCGCACAGCGTGCAGCGCCCCATATCGATAAACGGCGATTCCTCCCGGTCGAAACGGATCACAGCCATGTATTTGCAACCGCGGGCCACCAGGCATTTCCGGCAATTGTGGCAGACGGCTTCATCCACCACCATGCGTCGTCTTTGTATCGTAACCACAGTATGGATGCGGGAGATGCTGGCTTTTATTCTTGCAACTGCGTAATCGTATCGGCTCGGGCCGTGATACGATCGGCCATCACCTGCCGCAGTAAATCGATGGCCTCGATCACCCGGTGATCGGCCAGGCGATACATCACCAGCCGGCCCTGGCGCTCGCCAGCGACGATTCCCGACGTCCGCAAAATGCGTAGATGGCGGGAAATCGTCGATTGCGGCAGTTCCAATTGTTCCTGAATCCCGTTCACAAAATGGGGTCCGTCTGCCAGCGTGTACAAAATCGCAATGCGCACAGGATCCGCCACAGCGGTGCAAAGTTCAGCGTGTAGACGGTTTAACTCAGAGCGGGGGGGGAGCATAAAAGCCTCGTCAATAACAGAATGATGGTGGACGTGCCACGTGGCACGTCAATTATGCAAATATGTGAATACCTGCAAGGTTTCTTTATTGTAGTCGCATTTTGTGTACAAGCCAAATTTGATGTTATGATGAGCTCTGATCCCGGACTCAAACTCTGTTCCTCACAAAGCTCTCTCCCCCCGAAATCCTATGGGAAGCTGGCGTATTGCCACCATTCGTGGCATCCCCATCAAAATTCACTGGTCATTCTTCATCCTGCCTCTCTTCTATGGCCTCAGTGCCGGCAGCACTGCCGGCGCCATCCGAGGGGTGGTCTTCATCTTACTGCTCTTTGCCTGCGTGGTGCTACACGAACTGGGCCACAGTATCGCTGCCCAGTATTACGGCATCCCCGTCAAAGAGATCTTGCTCCTGCCTCTGGGGGGCCTGGCACAGATCACCCGCATGCCCCGGCGCCCCCTGCACGAGTTCGTCATAGCCATCGCCGGGCCGGCAGTCAATATCGCCATCGTCCTGATGTTGGGCCTCGTCGTGCCCTCGCTGCTCGACGTACAACGCCTCTCCCAGCAAGCGCTGTCCCTGGCGGGGGTAGATCTGCTGCGCGACCTCACCATCACCAACCTTTATCTGGCCGGATTCAACCTGTTGCCGGCCTTTCCCATGGATGGCGGCCGCGTGCTACGGGCGACTCTCAATGCCTTTCTGCCCTTTGCCACCGCCACCAGCATTGCCAGTTGGGTGGGGCGCCTATTTGCCATCGGCTTTGCGGCGCTGGGCCTGTACACTGGCAATTGGGTGCTGACCCTGATCGGCCTGTTTATCTTCTTTGGCGCCGGAGCCGAAAACAGCATGGTGCAACAACAAGCCCGTGGGGAGGCACAGGTGGCTGCCGATGTCACCCGCCCGGCCACTCCCCTACACCCCCTCGACCTCGTGGGCGCCATAGAGTCCCAGGTTCGGCCAAGCGCCCAACCCCTGTATCCGGTGATCGATGGTCCCCGTTTGGAAGGCATGGTCAGCCGTGCAGATGTGCTGGATGCGATCACCCTCTTCGGCCCTGGCACCCCGGTGCAAACCATTGCCGCCCGGGCGCATTACGTGCCCCCGAACATGTCCCTGGACCAGGTCCATCAGATAATGACATCAAGACATCTGCCGGGGGTATTGGTCATCGATGGACACAAACTTTTGGGCGTAGTAGATATTCGGGATGTAGAAGAAGCAGTGAACAGGGGATAGCCCCCTCTCCGGGTGTGTCCCATGTTTTTGGTGGTGTGTGTTAGCCGGATCATGGATGCGGCCAACACACGAAAAAATGAAGCGCTCGGCGCATCCGTGATGCGCCGCAGTGCCACCTCCAACCTACCGCCCAAATTCCGGGGACGCACCCGCCTCTCCAGCCCATCTTGTTTGCATTTACCATAAGATGCTATAATGTCACCGATTTCCTTGTCCGGTCGCACCAAGTGAGAGAGTGATATGGCCTATCCCCGCATCCGTGAAGCCCTAGAATCGAGTTCGGCAGCTATTTTGCAAGCATCCGCCGCTGCCCTCAGCGATGCCTGGTATCGTCCTCCGTTCGTCCCCAACCCGTTTGGGGCCACCGGCATGCAGGTGGCCAACCGGCTGCCCAGAAAAATCGTGTCGGCCATGGGAGGACGGGCCTTGCACAATACCGGCCTCGATCCAGCATTGGCAACAGAAGTGACCAGCGAAGGGCTGGCGCAGCAGGCGCTAACAGCTTACGAACGTGTCGTAGATGGCGTTGGCTACCCGGGCATCATCATCGGTGCGCCCAGCGGGGGCATTGCCTACCTGGCGGCTCTGATGCAGATTCCCTATCTGCCGGCGCAATTCCTGCTTAGCTTCAGTCACAAGTCTGCCCCCGACGACGTGCGCGGCTATCAGGCTTTCGGCAGCGCCCTGATCGACACCATCCGCCGCCGCAATCCCGATCTCCACGCCATCAACCACTACGATCCTATCCACGACCGTTTTCTCGTCAACCAAGTCAACCACGTACGTCTGAAGCTGCGCGGCCTCCCCCACGCCTTCCAACAATTCATCTATGAACATCTGGCTCCCGGTGGCATCATCTTCTTTGCCGACTGCACCTACGCCTGGGACCAGTACGAGATCGGCCCCCACCACACTTTTCAGGTCGGTGGCCTGGGCGGATACGTCTCAGCCGATTATTTCGATGGCAACGACGAACTTGACGCCTGGTTGGCGAGTATCGGGGCAGCGCATCGAGGCGGATGGACGCTCTCGGAACATTGGCCCATTGTCGAACAACCCGAATCAGAATGGGGCTCGCTGCCGGAATTCAAAGACGCCGCGCAGGAATTTGCAGACGCCTCCGACTTTCAGTTCAAAGCCATCAACGGCGCCCACCCCGAAGACTTCGGCGCCCTGTCGTACACTGCCTATCTGTGGGAAGCGGGCAAGAACGACCGCCCCCCCCAGGGCGTGCTCATCGAATGCTTCAATCAGATCAACCCCACCGCAGCCCTGCGTGCCCACCTGCTGCCCTTGTGGATGCCCTTCCAAACCGACGATAGCCTTGCTTTTCTGGCCCGCATGGCACCCTATCTCCCGGACCACCTCCCCCTCCTGCTCTCGCTGGTGCCCTCCCTGCATCAAACCCCCGACACGCCCGGCGCCCCTGCCTGGGAAGAAATCGCTGCCAAAGTGGGCCCCGTCACCTGGTTGGGGGTTGATCCCCGACGCTATCCGCTCGACATTGCTGCCCGCATCAACTATCTGCCCGCACTGCAAGGCTGGACCTACGAGCATCGTCTGACACAGCCCCCCGGCATGAGCCCGGACAACTTCCTGGAGATGACAGACTATCTGCAACGGCATGGCGCCAATCTGTTGCCCATGTTGCTGGAAGCCCTGCCCCGCATGACCGAGACGGAACAGGCTCTTCCTGACCCCGAAGCAGAAGCTGAACCCAAGCTGCCCTAACTCCCACCTATGCACAAAATCCTTACAGCCCAACACGAAGCCCTTCTGCGCCGGGAACGAGATCTTTTCAGCTCCCTCGAACGCATTCTACCGCAACTCGAAGCCCCGGCGGACGACCTGAACACGCTTGCCCGCACTCGCCAGCAGCTTGACGAGTTCTTTCTTTTGGTGGTGGTGGGCGAATTCAACAGCGGTAAATCCGCCTTTATCAACGCCTTACTGGGAACACCACTGCTGGATGAAGGTGTCACTCCCACCACAAGTCAGGTGCACATCATTCAATACGGAGAGCAGGTCAGCCGCCACCAGATAGAACCCTATCTCCTGCGCCTGCAATATCCCGTGGCCTGGCTGCAGGACATCAACATCGTCGACACACCGGGCACCAACGCCATCATCCAGCGCCACCAGCAGATCACCGAAGCCTTTATCCCCCGTTCCGATCTGGTGCTCTTTGTCACGGCGGCCAGTCAACCCATCAGCGATAGCGAGCGGGATTTTCTGGAAAAAGTACGCAGTTGGGGCAAGAAAGTGGTGGTCGTCATCAACAAGATCGATTTACTGGAGACACCAGCATCCCGCCAGGAGGTCGAAACTTTTGTCAGAGAGCAGATCACGGCCATCCTGGGTACCATCCCGGTCATCTTTCCGGTCTCGGCCAAAGCGGCGCTGGCCGCCAAAACCAACCCTGATCCCGCTCAGCGGCAGGCAATGCTCCACGAGTCCCGCTTCCACGAGCTAGAGACCTTCATCCTGCAGCGATTGGACCAAAAACAACGGCTGCGACTCAAGCTGGAAAGCCCCCTGGGCGTAGCCGAACATCTGCGCAACGAGTACCAGCAGCGCACGCGCGAACGCCTGGACCTGCTGCAGGAAGACTTCTCCACCATCGACGCCATCGACGCCGAGTTGAACGCATACGTGGCCGACATGCGCCACGACTTCAGCTTTCGTCTCAATCGCATCGACAATATCCTGCATGATATGCGGGGACGAGGCGATGAATTCTTCGAAGAGACCATTCGCATGGGCCGTTTCTTCGACCTGATCAACAGCGCCCGCCTGCGCTCCGAATTCGAACGCCAGGTCGTGGCCGACACCCACACCCAAATCGAAGCTGAGGTCAGCGACATCATCGACTGGATGGTGGACCGCAACTTCCGGCAGTGGCAGGACATCACGCGCTATCTCAATCAGCGCACGGTCGAGCATCGCGATAAAATGGTGGGCGATATCGGAGGTCAGTTCGATAGCAATCGCCAGAAGCTTTTGCAGTCCGTGGGTCGCGCTGCCCGTGAGGTGGTTTCCAGCTATGATAAGTCCGCAGAAGCCCGGCAGTTGAGTGAGTCGGTGCAATCGACGTTGGCAGCCATGGGAGCTGTGGAGGTGGGCGCCATCGGCGTTGGCGCCGTGTTGTTGCATGTGCTCACCCGTGCCCTGGATCCATTGGGCGTGATTGCGGCCGGTGGCATTGCCTTTGCCGGCCTCTTCATTTTGCCGGCTCGGCGCCGGGCCGCCAAGCGCAATCTCGACTCCAAGATCGATGGCCTGCGTAGCCGCCTGGAACATGCTATCAACGACCAGTTCGAGCGCGAGCTGGCGAACTCGGTGCAAGCATTCCGGGAAGCGATCTCCCCCTACACCCGTTTCATCCGTGTCGAGTACGACAAAATGCAAAGCCTGCACACCGAACTGAGCACCTTGGGCACCACCATTGCGCAGGTGCGACTGGATGTTGCGGCGTTGGATGGATGAGGAATTATTTGCCAAATTTTTCGTGAAAGGGGCATTGTGTTCAAACTCGCCGGATTGCGAATCCGGCTCGTGAGCAAGCGCTCGGCGCATCCGTGATGCGCCGCAGCGCCACCTCCAACCTTACGCCCAATTTCCGGGGACGCACCCCCGAATCAACCCCGTATTTGACACATTATCCCAAACATGATAACATCCTATGTTAAGCAACATATCCACCGTAAAAGCATCGATGGAGACGAGTAGTCGGGTCTCAACCAGACCCAGCGAGTTCGGGATGGTGTAAGCCGAACGTCTGACCCCCGCCGAAAATCCCTCCGGAGCTGTCAGCCGAACAGTGTTTGTCCGTGTGTGCACTCACTAAGCGCGACCGGTCTCGTGGCCCGTTAGCAACCACGGGGAGATGATGGTCTTCCACAGAGTGCGGCGTGTTGACATGCGCCGAACCAGGGTGGCACCGCGGAAGTTACGCTTTCGTCCCTGCAAGGACGGAGGCGTTTTTTATTTTACACACGTCCTATCGAAACCATCCAACCATCAAGGAAAGAAGCGGTAAATATCCTTCCGATGCAAAATCCTGACAAAAATCGCCGTATCTTCTAGCACCTCCATGCCGATGCGATAATTGCCCACACGTATTCGGTAGAAGCTGCTGTAGCCCTTAAGCTTTGTTAGCTGTTTGACTTCGCTCAAGTCATGGGCAAGCTTCACCTCAGCTATCGTCTGCGACACTCGCCCATACAGCTTTCGGTCTTTTAGGGCCCGTAGATCTTTGGCAAAACTCCTCTCGAATAGTACCTTCATTCCTAATTTTCCAGGATACTAAAGACTTCCTTTTCATCGATGAAATCATCCTGCCTTCCTTCCCGAATGGCCCTGGCTAATCCGACCTCCTGCATTGCCTGGATGACAGCTTGCGAAAATGCATCTGGGTTTTCTTCCATCAGCTCCACAAGTGCTGCCTTAAGCAAATCTTTGGTTTTCTTTTCATCAATTGTTGAAACAATCTGCATCGGCTGATTTCCACCATCAAGAGAGAGTCCTTAAATTTCTCTATTTATTCTACCATCCGAAACATCATCATGTCCACTACACTATTATACCAAACCAATTCCTACCTGCGTGAATTCGACGCCACGGTTATGGCTGTTGATGCTGAACAGGGCCGCGTGGCTCTCGATCGCACTGCGTTTTACCCCGGCGGTGGCGGTCAGCCCCACGATCGGGGTCAGCTCGGCGCCTGGCAAGTGACGAAAGTCAAAAAAGAAGCTGGCACCGTCTGGCACTGGCTCAGCGGCGACGGCCTGCCTGCCGTGGGCGACACCCTGCATGGCGAGCTCGATTGGGAACGACGCTACGCTCTCATGCGTACACACACCGCCCTGCACATCCTCTGCGGCGTGGTCTGGCGGGATTACGGCGCCCAGGTCACGGGCGGCAACATGGAGCCCGGTAAAGGCCGCATGGACTTCGAATTCGCCAGCCTGCACAAAGACCTGGTGGGCGAGATCGAGGCCAAATGCAACACCGAGGTGGCGGCAGCCCGCCCCGTGCATGTGAAAATCTTACCCCGTGCCGCAGCCTTCCAAATCCCCGACCTCATTCGCACCAAAATCAATCTTCTGCCCCCGGGCATCCAGGAAATACGCACCGTGGCGCTGGAAGGCCTGGACTTACAGGCGGATGGCGGCACCCATGTGGCCAACACCTCCGAGGTGGGCGGCATCGAAGTCGTCAATTACAAATCCAAAGGCGCCATCAACAAACGCATTTATATTGCCCTTCGGGTGCCGGCCCCCGGTGCCCTTGCAGAAGCTTAACAACCGCCAACAGCCCCATCTGAAAATCCATAGCCAATGAATTTGTACTGCCATACGCATGTGATACACCTGTTGAGAACGATTCATTGCACATCTGTTATTATACCATCAGCGACCCACACTTGATCATACTGACCCTTTCCCGGCACAGCCGGTTTTAGGAGAAGCTATATGCCATTTCAACCAGTCCCGTCCAACGTGGACTTCATCCAACAAGAACATGAGGTGCTTGATTTCTGGAAAGAAAGCAAGGCCTTCCAAAAATTGCGCCAGTTGCGCAAAGGCCAACCCAAGTGGTCCTTTATCGACGGCCCCATCACTGCCAACAACCCCATGGGCGTGCACCACGGTTGGGGTCGTAGTTACAAAGACCTTTACAATCGCTATTGGGCCATGCGTGGGCACGAACTTCGCTATCAAAATGGATTCGACTGCCAGGGCCTGTGGGTCGAGGTCGAGGTCGAAAAAGAATTCGGTTTCAAATCCAAGAAGGATATCGAGGCTTATGGTCTGGAACCCTTCGTGCGCCGCTGCAAGGCCCGCGTCCTGCGCTATTCGGCTGTGCAGACCGCACAATCTATACGGCTGGGTTATTGGATGGACTGGAATGATACAGACCAGTTGCGCTGGCTGGCCGACAAACTGCTCGAAGATTCGGCGCAGATCATCACGGTTGAGGGGCCAGAAGGACCTGTCACCGACACTGTGGAGGGCATTGTCGGGCGCCTGGGATTAGCTGAGTTGGGCGGCAGCTACTACACCTTCTCCACCGAAAACAATTATATGATCTGGACCTTCCTCAAGAAGGTGTGGCAGAAAGGCTGGCTCTATCAGGGCGCCGATGTCATGCCCTGGTGCCCCCGCTGCGCCACCGGCATCAGCCAGCACGAAATCGTCACCGACGGCTACAAAGAAATCACGCATCGCAGTATCACCCTGCGTCTGCCCCTGCGGGAACGACCGGGCGAATCGCTGCTGGTGTGGACGACCACGCCGTGGACGCTGACCAGCAACGTCGCTGCTGCCGTGGGGCCGGATCTCGATTATGTCAAGGTTCGCAACGGCGAACACGTGCTGTATTTGTCGAAGGGCACTTTGCACATGTTGCAGGGCGAGGTCGAAGTGCTGGCTGAGCTCAAAGGTCGGGATATGGAAGGCTGGAGCTACGACGGCCCCTTCGATGATCTGCCGGCCGCCCAACAAGCCGGCGGCTTCCATCCCCTGTCCCAGCTCGAGATCGGTCAAGGTCGCACCGCCGCCGACACGCATCAGGTCATCCTGTGGGAAGATGTGGGTGAAGCCGAAGGCACGGGCATTGTGCACATTGCCCCTGGCTGCGGCGCCGAGGACTATCACTTGGGCAAAGACAGAGACTTCCCCATCATCGCCCCGCTCAATGAAGATAGCCGTTTCGAGGACGGCTTCGGCTGGCTCAACGGTCGGCATGTGGCCGATGTGGCATCCGATATCTTCGCCGACCTGCAGCAGAAAGGCATTCTCTATCGGGTGACCGACTACAGCCACCGCTACCCCACCTGCTGGCGCTGCGGCACCGAGCTGGTATTCCGCCTGGTGGACGAATGGTTCATCAGCATGGGCGAGCTGTACGACAAGCCCCGCTCAGAGGTCACGCCCGCCGAAAAAGAACGCAGCCTGCGCTACCAAATCATGGATGTGGTCGACCAGATCCGCTGGATTCCTGATTTCGGACACGCCCGCGAGCTGGACTGGTTGCGCAACATGCACGATTGGATGATCTCCAAAAAGCGCTATTGGGGGCTGGCGTTGCCCTTCTGGGTGTGCGAAGATTGCGACCAGTACCATGTGGTGGGCGACGAACACGAACTGCATGAGCGGGCCATTGCCGGTGGGGACGAACTTGCCGGGCACACGCCGCACCGGCCCTTTATCGATGCGGTCAAACTCAAATGCCCGCACTGCGGCGGCGTCATGCACCGCATCCCCGACGTGGGCAGTCCCTGGCTCGATGCCGGTGTCGTGCCCTTCAGCACCCTGCGCTATCGTAGCGACCCGGACTACTGGCGCCAGTGGTATCCCGCAGCCTGGATCAGCGAATCGTTCCCGGGCCAATTCCGCAACTGGTTCTACAGTCTGCTGGCCATGGCCACCGTGATCGACAACTCGCCGCCGTTCCTGCAGAACTTTGGCTACGCCTCGTTACTGGCCGAAGATGGCCAGGAAATGCACAAGAGCTGGGGCAATTCTATCGAATTCAACGAGGCTGCCGATAAGATGGGCGTGGACGTGATGCGCTGGCTGTATGCGGCGCACAAGCCCGAAAACAACTTACTTTTTGGCTACCAGAAAGCCGACGAGGCGCGACGCCGGGTGTTGATCCCCCTGTGGAATGTGTACAACTTCTTCATCACCTATGCCGCCCTCGACGACTGGAGTCCCCGTTTCCCCACCTTTGATCCGGCCCACCCCGAGGGGCATACCCCGGCCGTCGGCAACCCCCTGGACCAATGGATTCTGGCGCGCCTGAACGATGTAGTCGCCCGCGTGACCGAAAACCTGGAGAACTCCGACGCCTTTGCAGCCACGTTGGTGCTGGAAGCCCTGCTCGAAGACCTGACCAACTGGTATGTGCGCCGCAGCCGTCGCCGTTTCTGGAAGAGCGAACTCGACGCCGACAAAGAGCAGGCTTATGCCACCCTCTATCACGTCCTCGTCAAGCTGATCCGCACCCTGGCGCCTATCATGCCCTTTGTCACCGAAGTCATGTACCAGAATCTGGTGCACTCGGTGCAGGCCACTGCTCGCGAAAGCGTCCATCACACCGACTGGCCCCAGGCCGATCTGGCGGTGATCGACAGCAATCTCATGGAGCAGATGGCGCTGGCCCGCAGCATCACCAGTCAGGGGCTCAGCGCCCGCAGTCATGCCAACTTGCGTGTGCGCCAGCCTTTGGCTAAAATACTCGTGCATGTGCAGGCCGGGCGCCAGGCCCTGGGCCGGGAATTCCTGGAAATCATCGCCGATGAGCTCAACGTCAAGGCTATCGAATTCGTCTCGGACCCCGGCCAACTGGTCTCGTTTCGGGTGCTACCCAACAACCGTCTGCTCGGCCCCAAACTGGGCAAAGATTTCCCTCAAGTCCGCTCGGCCCTCGCTGCCCTGCCGGCGGATGAGGTTGCTGCCCGGGTGCAGGCCGGAGAGGTCGTCGTCGTGCCCCTGGACGGACGAGAAGTCGAGCTGGCTGCCCGGGAAATCCTGGTGCAGACAGAACCGGCCGCCGGTCTGGCCGTGGCTGCAGACAAGGTCGTCACCGTTGGCATCGACGCCGTGCTTACACCCGAGCTGATCTCCGAAGGCAAGGCCCGCGAAGTGGTGCGCCGCATTCAGGCCATGCGCAAGAACGCCGGCTTCAACATTGCCGACCACATCATCACCTGGGTGCAGACCGACGACCCGGAGCTGAACGCCACTCTAGCCGCCTGGGGCGACACCATCCAGGCAGAAACCCTCAGCGATCAATTGCACGTGGCAGGGGCGCCAGACAGCGCTTTTGTCGAACAACACAAGATCGAGGGGGTACCGCTGACGATTGGCATCCAACGCCAAAACTCATAATTCGGGACCAGAGACGTTGCTGTTTCTGTTCCCTCCCCACAAGACTCACAAGTGAATAATCATGATTGAAAATCAACTTCCCCCCCTGAAATCAGCTTTGTTTATCGATTTCGATAACATCTATTTGGGGCTACGACAATTGGACGAATATGCGGCCGAGGTCTTTGCCAGCAAACCATCGACCTGGCTGAAATGGCTGGAAAATGGCATGCCCGGGTTTGAAACTGCCGGCGGTGGCACCACCCCGCCTCAACCCCAGCGTGACATTCTCATCCGCCGTTCCTATCTGAACCCGCGCGACTTCCATCGCTATCGCCCCTACTTCATCCGATCGGCATTCTCCGTTGTGGACTGCCCATCGCTCACATCCCAGGGTAAAAACAGCGCCGATATCTACATGGTCATGGATATCATCGATACCCTGGAACACAAGACGCATTTTGATGAGTTTATCATCCTTTCCGGCGATTCCGATTTCACGCCCGTGTTGCTGCGCCTGCGGGCCCATGGTCGCAAGACCACCATTTTGGCCGCGGGCCCGGCCTCGCCGGCGTATATCGCCGCCTGCGATCTGGTGATCAGCGAAGATGTGTTCATCGAACATGCTTTGGCTGCCAGCAAAGACCGCAGCCAGCGCGAGCGTATCCGCCCTGTGGCTGTCACCGCCACGCCCGAATTGCTGGACGCCATGGCCGACAAGCTCTATGCCGAGGCCAGCGCCAACGGCGAGATCCTGGCCACGCAGCTCCCGCGCCTGCTGCGTGATTTTCCGGAATTTCGTCGGGACACCAACTGGTTGGGCTATTTCTCGTTACGGGCGCTGAGCACCAGCCTCACCCGCCGCCGTCCCGACCTGCAGATTGCCGAAGGGGATCCCTGGCGCGTGATTGTTTCGGTGCCCAAACGCGCTCGTAGTCGCCCCAAAGTCAGCGGCAAACAGGCTCCCGCCAACAACGAAGATTCGATGCGGCGCCGGATTCTGGAGCGCGTCAAACAACTGATCGCAGAAGCAGATGAGCCCATCCTCATGGCCAAAGCGGCTCACGATATCATCAACACTATCGGCCAGCAGGTGCTGGAATCGCACTGGCTGGGCGCCGGCACATTCAAGAACCTGTTGCAAAGCTACGACAATCTGCCCTTTGAGATCGCCACAACTCCGTCGCCGGGTTTCCTGCTTGACCCCCGACGACATGAGCTGCCCAGCGAAGAGCAAAGCAAAGCCGAGAAAGAACAGGATCCGGAATTAACCGCTTTCAGCGAACGTGTCAGCCAGATCACGGGTATCCCTAACCTTAGTCCGCATCAATATGCCATATTCTTCACGGCTTTGGCCGAACACCTGAGCACCCATTCCTACAATCTCACCACCACCTCCAAGGCCGTGCGCGACCTGTGCATCGAGCGCGGTGAGTCCATCTCCCGGGCTGCCGTCTCCTTCGTGCTCAAGGGCATCACCTATGCCAAGCATCGTTTCAACAAACGTGATACGCCCCTGCGTTTGGCACGCGTGTATCGCAACAGCGTGCTCACGCGCTGTGAAGACGCCGAACTGGAATTAACCGCCAAAGAAAAGAAATTGGTGGATAAATGGATTCTGGACGGATTGCGGAAGGGGAAATAAGAAATAAGGCTCTGAGGCGGATCATGAATCCGCCTCAGAGCCCTCGTTTCTCCATTGTCGTCGATCCGGAACCGCCCGCCTGCAAGAAGCAGCGCGCCAGGTGGGGGTGGCGCTGTATTTGCGGGAAAACTAAACTTCCTCTCCCAGCCGCTCCTACATCCTCTTTCTCCTCCCCTCCTCATGCCCCGCAAAATCATCCATCTCGACCTCGACGCCTTCTTCTGCGCTGTGGAAGAGCTGCGGCAGCCCTCGCTGTCAGGGAAAGCCTTTGCCGTGGGGGGCAGTCCCGAAGGGCGGGGGGTGGTGGCGTCTTGCTCGTACCCGGCCCGCATGTTTGGCGTGCACTCGGCCATGCCCACGGCCCAGGCCCTGCGCCTGTGCCCCGAGCTGATCGTGGTCTCCGGCCAACACGCCCGCTATGGCGAAGTTTCGCGGCAGGTGATGGCCATCCTCAGAGATGAAACGCCGCTGGTCGAGCCCATCAGCATCGATGAAGCTTTTTTGGACATGAGCGATGTGCCGGAGCCGGTCGAGAGCATGGCGCGGCGGATGCAGTGCCGCATCCAGGAAGAGTTGCGCCTGCCTTGCTCGCTGGGGGTCGCCAGCAATAAACTGGTGGCCAAAATCGCCAATGATGTGGGCAAAAGCCAGGTGCGCACCGGCCAACCTCCCAACGCCATCACCCTGGTGCCACCGGGGCAGGAAGCTGCTTTTTTAGCGCCCCTGCCCACGCAGGCGCTGTGGGGCGTAGGGCCCAAAATGACGCAGGCCCTGGCCAGGATGGGCATCCACACCATCGGCCAGCTCGCCGCCCAGGCACCTGAGGTCATGCAGGAACGCTTCGGCAAACACGGCTATGATCTGGTGCGACGGGCGCAGGGGCGGGACGACCGCCCCGTAATCACAGAACATCGGATCAAGTCGATCAGCAAAGAAACGACCTTCGCCCATGATGTGGCCGATGAGCGGCAGCTCCGTCGCGTCTTACAGCGTTTGGCCGAAGGCGTGGGCCGCAACCTGCGCCGCAAACACAAAAACGCCAGCACCGTCAGGCTCAAGTTGCGCTGGTCCGACTTCAGCACCATTAGCCGACAGCGACCTTTTCCCCTGCCCACAGATCAGGACGACGACATCATCGCGGCTGCCTTACAGCTCTTCGCCGAGGCCTGGCCGTCGGGACGCCCCGTGCGCCTGATTGGCGTGGGCGTGAGCGGCCTGCAGGAGGGTTGGCGGCAGTTGAGCCTGTGGGATGAGGAGGATGGCCGGGAGCGAAAGCTGCAGGAAACGCTGGACCGCTTGCGGCAAAAGTACGGCAAGCAAGCGGTGCGGCGTGGTGTGGATGCGTTGTGGGATTGAAGGCTGGGGTTGAGCCAGAGTGACGCTGAGCTGTATAGCTAACTGACTATGCGAATAAAGCCCTGAGATGCTCTCGCAACGCCGGCAGGGAATAGTACGAATCGGCAATCCGGAAGTTGTGCTCGACAATCTCTTGCCGCAACCGGGCGTCGACCAGCAGCTCAACCACTTGCTCGGCGGCGGCGGTGATGATGTCGGCTGAGACTTGAATCAAGCCCTGACTATCCTCGCCCTGAATCTGATCCCCAAAAGATACCACGCGGAAACCCGCGTCTTTGATGTCGGCCACATACACAGGATACTCGAACAAGGCAATGGGCAATTGGGCGCGCACGGCTTCCAACAACTGATTGCCCCAACCCTCCCACCAACTGGGATAGGTGACGAAATCGGCGTAAACATAGGCGTCCCACAGCGAATAGACCTTTTCATCGCCCACCTGGCGACGTTCGTGGTCGATGAGATCCCCGATGAAAAGGACGTCGATCCCGGCCTGCTTGATCTTCTGCTTAAGCCGCTGCACATAGGCCCCGCTGACGTCATCCCGCACATAACCCGCCAGCACCAGGACGATACGGCTGTCCTCATCAAAAGCCCGGCCATCGTACAAGCCCGCACGCCGGAGCTGCGCCCGGTGGTGAGGCGAGTCCAACGCCTGCACCAGATCAACGGCCAGCTCGATGCCCTTGCGAGCTACGACGCGGGTCGCCTGCAAGATCATCACGTCCTGGTGCCGCAGGCCGATGCGCTGACGGAAATCGGCGTTGTAAGCGTCAGGCTGCCAGGGCGGCGCCGCGAAATCGAAGACGTTGGGCACGACGCGGGCATGGACGCCTTTGCGCTCGGCCAATTCCCGTTGTGCCAGACTATTGATGACCACGTGCCGGACCGATTCGTCGTGGGGGGGGATGTATTTGTCTGCCAATTCTACCGCCGTACTGCAAGTCAGCCGGATGCCTCCGACACGTTCCCAATAGAAATCATGATTGTGGGCCAACGCCGGCAGCTTCAGGTCTCGCATGACGCGAGTGACGGCGATAGCCACGGCTGGGTTCACCGCCACCGACCACACATTTTGCGGGATGAGAAAATCGATGTCTTTTTCCTGCACCCAGCGCCGGAATTTCTCTGCGATGACGTCGGTCAGATCGTACAACGCCTGGCGGTACTCAGCCTCGCTGCGGTCGTCCCGCAGGGCGACAAACGTGTTGGCGTACAGCCGTTCCGCGGCGGCGGTGTGATGATACATTTCAGGGATAAGCACGCCCTCGGCAGATCCCAAATCGCCGGCGCAGTAGTGGACGGTGTGTCCCATGCCTTCCAGCACACGGCGCCACTTGTCCATCTCCAGCGAAACGCCGTCAGTTCTCCCGACCTGATAGTGAAACATACCGATGGTGTAAGTCATGGTATTGTTCGGATATCTGCAAAGTGAGTGAGTAAGGAGATTTTACCAGACGACATCGCCGAGGGCAGTGTCTGCCGCAAGGTAAGAAGCGGCCTATTGCTTCATGCTCCACGCCCGAGATACTCCGCCCAAGGGTGCGGTTGCGGCGGTGGCGCATACACACCCCGCATCTGCTTCGGCAATAACGCTGCCAACTCCTGCATGGCATAGCTCGTAATCTCCGATTCAGCCGTGCGCCGATCCACATCGGCGGGCACGTGCATCTTAAAAGGCCTGCCGTAGCGTATGTGGATCGTGGGGCGGTGGCCTTTGCGGTAGGCGCCGGGAAAATCGGGCGTGCCCCAAATGGCCACCGGCAAAAGTGTGGCCTGGGTGCGGCGCACAAGCAAGCCCATACCCCGTTGCGCCGGTTGCAGGCTGTGGGTGATCTTGTTGCGCGTGCCTTCGGGGGAAATCATATACACATAGCCGGCCTCGAGCACGGCCAGACCCGCTCGCAGCGCCGCCATGTCCACTTCGCCCCGCTCCACGAACACTGTGCCAAACCATTGCACCATCTTGCCGATGATAGGCCCATGAGCCAGCTCGATCTTGGCCAAGGGCACCGCATAGCGCACTTTGCGCAACAGACCAATAATCACAAAAGGATCGACATAGTGGATGTGATTGAAATAGAGGATGACGGGGCCAGTAGCCGGCAGGCGCTCCACGCCTTGTACATCCAAGCGCACCAACAGCCTTATCAGCACCTCCAGCAGGAAATGCCAAAACCGCCGTCCCAGGCGCTGCGGTGCTTGCGGTAAGCTCAAGTAGGTGTAATCTTTCGGGGTCATTGATGAACCTGTTGATGATGGATTTCAAGGTGCAAACGCTCATGCACGAGCTTCAAAACGGCTGCTACCACCTCTTGCTGCTCCAAATCATCCGTTTGCAGCACCACGGCATCGGAGGCGATGCGCAAAGGGGCCGTGGGACGATGACTGTCGATCTGGTCGCGCTCACGCACACCGCGCAAAATGGCCTCATAATCGGCCGCCTGCTGGCGCTGCAACTGCTCCTCGTAACGTCGGCGTGCCCGTTCTGCGGCCGAGGCATCGAGATAGATTTTCAACGGCGCTTCCGGAAAGACCACCGTGCCGATGTCGCGACCCGCCATGACCACGTTGCCCTGGCTGGCGATGCGCCGCTGCTGCCGCGTCAGGGCCCGACGCACCCCGGGATAGGCGCTGACAGCCGAGACATGGGCATCGACCTCACTGCCACGCAATTCCCAGGTGACGTCATCCTCGCCTACCAGCACCGTATAGCGGCGACCATCGTCGATGGCTGGCGGCTGCACATGGATGGGCAGTTCGTTGGCCAGTCGCGTGATCTGCTGCTCGTCGTCGATGGGAATGTGACGGCGAATGGCGGCCAGGGTCACGGCCCGATACATGGCGCCGGTATCGAAAAACAGGAAGCCCAGGCGCCGGGCTAATTCGTGGCCGACGCTGCTTTTGCCCGAGGCTGCGGGGCCGTCGATGGCAATGACAAGTGGAGTGGAGCGGGGAGGGGTGGGGGGGCAGGGCATAGAGGGATGGAAGCTATCGTTGGGAGGTGGGGTGAGCTGACAGGTGCGGACGCAACCGCATCCACCCCATTGTAAGCCGAAGTGGGCTGTGATGTGAAATCGGACGCCGGGCAATCGCAATCCCGCCAGCCGCCGCTATGGGGGCGCTGGCCTGTGAATTTTTCGGGATACAGACACCAACGGCGCATCACGGATTCGCTTGCGCCCACCTACGGGCATGCACACGAGGGCTGCGGTCGCATCACGGCGTCAGCCTGAAAAAGAGCTCCAACGCATCTTCGTGGTACTGGGGATGCCGATAGAAGCCGTCGTGCCCCGCGCCCTCATCCAATACCAGGCGTTCCACCACACCGTCGAAAGAAGCAATCACCTGCGCCGTGTTACGCATGTGCTCTATTTGCATTTCTTCACCTGCGTACAGGTAGAAATGAGCACCGGCGAAGGCATTGTCACCGTAAACGCCGTCGTAAAGGTTCCGCGTGAACTCTTTGCCCACAGACATGTTATCCGGGTCCGGCATCATCCCCCCATCATGGCTTATCGTCAAGGCCAGACGGTTGGTTCCGCTGGCTCTGTCGAGATAGGTCACTTCGTAACTGATCTCCGAGCCAAGACTCCAACCGCGATAGGCGCATTTGGGCAATTGGGCGTGGTATTTGTATTCCATATAGCGCAAGGCGACGTCCATGAATTCATAAAACTGCTGCCCCGAGTACATTGCATCGCCCTCGCCGGGCCACCACTGGATGGCGACGATAGCGTAGCCGTGTTCCCGGGCAAATTCCAGTTCGTTCCCGACCTCCCGGTAGGCGGTGCCGCCATGACCGTGGGCGATGACCATCACCCGTCGGGCTGCCATGCTTTCGTAGCCATCGGGAACCCACAGGACGAAAAAGGTGTTCATCGGCGCCAGATTGACAACCCGGGCGCCAGCCGCCATCACCTCCGCAAAGGGGCCGGGTACGAGAGCGCTGATGCCCAGGATGTCGTCATCCGTCTCCACCAGTTGCGACACATCAATGCCTCCACCGTCCGTGACCACCATTGGCAGGTAAACACGCGAAGGGGGGATGGGGGACGTGGGAGACGGAGAAGGGCTGGGTGTGGGCGAAAGCGTGGGTGTGGGAGATGGGGAGGGGCTGGGCGTGGCGGTAGGCTGCTGCACCCCGCCGCTGAGCTGCACGATGCGCGTTTGTCGTGGCCCCAGCACCAGATCGAAGCGAATGTCACCATCGACGACGAAGAAGGGCACGGTTTGGGTGATGGCGATGTCGGTCATCAGGGCCGAGGCGGGGTCGCTCAGGCCCAGGGGTGCCGTCTCCAGGGTGATGGCCGCGGTGCGGGTGATGTCGCTGCGGTTATGGATGGTGAAGTACAGTTCTGGGCTCAAAGCTGCAGGGGGCAGGTTCTCAACTCGCAACCGTGAATTTGCAACCTGGAACCCACTGCCAAAGCGTTCGATCCACACGGCATCGTCCTCCGCTCTGGCATAAGTCAGCGGCTCCCAGCCCGCGGCCCAATAGCGTCCCACCAGATGGGCGGTGTCGCTGATGATCTGATCGGCGGCCGGGTCCCAGCCGGAGCCGTTGGGGCCGTGGCCGGGGTAAACGCCGTTAAGCAGGGCCAGTTGACCAATGGTGTAGGCCAGGGAGGCATCGACGCCCGAGGCCTGAATCGTGAACAAGTAGGGTCGATGGTAGGCAATGGCACGGCGGTAGTCCAGTATCTCCGGGTTGAAATTTTTGCCCTCGCCATTGGACGCCACCTGACCTTCACTGCCAAAACCATCGATATAGCGACCCAGGTAGTTGGGATGGCCCAGGCCCCAGAAGTTGATGGTGATCCCGCGGTCGCTGCCCCAGTTTTCATCCAGATAGCGACGCAGGGTGGCCAGGTATTCTTCCTGAGCGTAGCCGGTGTGCACGGCGGGCTGGTAGGTGTGAGGGGTATAGCTCAGGGGCCAGTCGGTCGCGGCCAACGCTTGGGGGCGCAGGTCAAAGGTGGGGTTACTCATGAAGTTGTCGATCTGTACGCCATCCAGGTGGGCCCCGACCTGGGCGGTGGCGGTGAAAGCGGGTGCGATCCACCAGTCGAGGAGGTAACCGGCCAATCCATCCGCCAGGTCGGGGTCGGTATTGGCTGCCCAAACAACTTCCCACCAATCGGGCGCCCAGGGAAAGATGCCGAGATGCTTGAGGGACCAATCGCCGTTGGGGTCCAGGGCGGCACTCGCCGTCACAGCACGGCCCAGGGCGATATCCCAGGGGTGGGGACTGGATTGGGTGTCGGATACGGCTGCAATGGCCTGAGGAAGCGTCGGGCGCGGCTGATCGCTGTGTGTGAGCTTGAGATGAAGTTCGGCGGCCGTGTATTGGGCGGAGTAAATGTGGGCCTGATCTTCGGCCAGAACCTGTTGAGCCCCGCCTGCCGTAAAATACCATCCCTGGGAGCGTCCTTGATAGGCGTAGAGGTTGCGAGGGCTGGTGTAAACCTCGGGGTCCAGTGCATGGTGCCGGGCGATGACGTCACGGAAACCCCAGGAGGGGTCGAAGCGATAAAGCATGAGATCGAAGGTGGCGCGGGGGCCGATTTTGACCGCCCGGGGGGAAACGCCCAGGTGATAGAGGGCACCGTAGCGGCCCGTGCTGCCGTCCAGAGCCAGCAAAGCCAGTTGGGGACGATCCAAAGGCAGGCCCAGGGCGAGACCGGCATCCCCCACCTGCACGCCGGCGTAGGGATACAGCGACATGGGCAGCCAGCCGTCGTAAATGGCGCTCATTTCGTTGGCGTAGATGCCGACATCGGTGATGGTGCGGGCCGTGTGCGCATCATCCCACCAGACACCTCCCCCGGCCGCCAAGGGCACACCCCAGCTCACATCCAGCGCCCGATCGGTGCCGGTGCTATCGACCAGCTCCCCGTGCACGGCAATGTGGTCGTCATGGGCAGTGTAGGTGATGGTGATGGCCAGGCCGGCGGCGATAACCGATTGTTGCAGGCAATCATCCTGACCCGGACAAGGGGCCACGACCCCGGCCAGGGCAACGTCCGGCTCCGGGCTGGGCACGAAGGCCACATCATCCACCCACAGGGTCTGATCACTGATGCGGGCGCCGAGAAGGGCCCGCGCCTGCCTGGCCTGGGCAGGCGCCGTGATCTCGCCGCGAATGAGCCGCCAGCGAGTGGCCTCGGTGTGCAGCGGTGCCACCAATTGCGGCTGCCCCAGCACCGTACCATCCCCGTCCAGCCATTGCACATAGAGGCCATTACCGGCCTGAAATGTCTGCCAGATTTCCATTTGCATCAGGGGCGGCGTGCCGCTGGGAATGGTGACATAGCCGATGCTGCTGAGAAACCAGGCGGAGAGGCGGTAGCGTTGGCCGGGATCGACAGGCATGGGCTTACTGGCAAAACCGGCGGTGAGCGTGCTGGTGTGGGGATTGGTGAAGGCCAGGGCGTAGGTGCCGCTGTGGGTGGGAGAGACGACAACGCCGACATCCAGGCCCTGATTGAGGGCTTCGCTCCAGTGGCTGAGCCCGGCCTCGAAGCCGGGGTTGGCAACCCCATTGGGGGCGATCACCTGTCCGGCCAGACTGAGGTCGCGCAGGATGAGGGCCGGTGCCGGTGCCGCCGCCAGCGCCTGGCCGTCAACCTGCACGCCGGTCACCCGGCCGTCGGCGGAGAGGGTGAGGGCGAGGCCGTCGGCGGTGGTGAGCACGTAACCGGCGCCGGAAGATGCCCGGATGGGCAGGGCACCCCACAAGCCCAGCCCCAATAAAAGTGAAAACCCCAGGCTGAGGATGAATTGTCGAACCATGATATGCCTCCGTGCAGAACGAAAAAAGGGCCTTATCAATGAGACGCTGGAGAGAGGCGTTTCCGTAGGGGGTGGCAGTGAGATCCCCTGAGATACGATTGAACCATCTTTTTGTATTCTTGACGCCCCTTCGCCCCCCCGGGAAACTATGGCGTATTTATGCAAAGAGCGAAGCAGTTGGCTTCGCTCTTTCAAGTAATCCAGGTACCCTGGAGAGGATTTGAACCTCTGACCTCTTCCTCCGCAGGGAAGCGTTCTATCCGCTGAACTACCAGGGCGTAACGTCATCTATTTTAGCAGCGTGCAGCCGATTTGGCAAAATCGCCGACATCTAAAAAAGCGCCCCGGTGGGACAGCTAAGGACGCTCCCCACGGCCATTGACAACCCCCTACCGGCACTGCTATAGTGACCCCACCCGATCTCTCTGGTTCCCCCCCTATGTCGCGCCATCTCCTGCCCTTCAGCATCCTCCTCATCCTGATCCTGGCCGCGTGCAACGGCGCTGCCTTCCTGCCTCCCCTCCCGCTCCCACCCGCGGCCACAGCCCCCAACCAGCAAAGCCTCAACTATCTGTCCTCCTTTACGGCGGCACCGGCCCAACGCTGGAATCAGGATACATTAACCGCATTTCAGCAGCAGAACCCGCACATCAAGGTCGAGCACGCCGCCTTGGCCGCCGACAGCTATCTCGCCCAACTGCCCTCGTGGCTGCGCCAGCACCCGGCGCCCGATGTGCTTGTCGCCCCACTGAACTACGAGTTACGACAACTGGCCGCAGACGGCCTGGTGTTGGGGTTGGACGATATCTGGCAGGAAGCCGGGTGGGATACCAGCCTCCCCACGCAGTTCCGCTCAGCAATCACTGTCGCAGGTGAGCCCTCTTTCTTGCCCGTGAGCTGGTATTGGTGGGGATTATGGTATCGCAAATCACTTTTCGCCGCCGCCGGCATCGAACCACCGCACACGTGGGACGAGCTGCTGCAAAGCTGCGATGCCCTGCGCGCCGCAGACTACATTCCCATCACCATCGGTTTGCAAGAACGCTGGCCGGCAGCGGCATGGTTTGACTATCTGGACCTACGCCTGAACGGCGCCGACTTCCACAAGCGTTTGCTGGCGGGGCAGGAGCGATACGACTCGGCTCCCGTGCGGGATGTGTTCGACCACTGGGCGCAACTCATGACGCATCAATGCTTCATCGACGCACCCCAGGATCTCACCTGGCTGGAAGCACTCGATTTTATGAAGCAGAAACAGGCCGGCATGTATTTGATGGGATCGTTTTTGATGCAATCCGTGCCCAGCGACCAACGCAGCGATTACGATTTCGTGCCCTTCCCCAGCATCCGCCCCGACATCCCCCCGGCCGAAGACGTCCCCCTCGACGTTTTTCTCATCCCCCGCAACGCGGCCCAACCCACCGCGGCCCTGCACTTCCTCAGCTTCGTCGGCAGCCGGGCAGTGCAGGCAGATTTTGCCCGCAGCACCGGCCGTCTGCCCGCCCAAGCCGCTGCCCTGCCATCCGCCGCCGATCCCCTCCAGCACAAAGGCTTTGCCCTCATCGCTCAGGCCCAGGACATCAGCCAGTTTTATGACCGGGACACGCCTCAAGCTATGGCCGACGCCGGGCTCACAGCCATGCTCCACTTCTGGCGGCATCCCGGGCAGACCACCGCCGTGATGCAGGAAATGGAATCGGCCCGCCAGCAGGTTTTTGGCGGCCAGTAACAGTAAGTTTGGGCGCTTGGCGCCAGAGTCGGCCGGCGCCGCGCCCGCTTGCCCTCGCCCACACGCTCTCGCCACCCGTTGCCACGGCCGCCGGGCGGTCGGCGCCAGCGGAACCGATACATGATTGACGCCGCCGCACACCAGCGAAGCTCCTTTTCGTTGCTGAGGTGCTAAATCAGCCCCCGGCGAATAGCCAGCGCCACGGCCTGCGTGCGGTTGGCCACGCCCAATGTCTCCAGCACCTCTTGCACCTTCTTCTTTACCGTGGCCTCACTATAATTCAGACGCTCGGCGATCTCACGGTTGGTGAGGCCATCAGCCATGAAAATCAGGATTTGCTGTTCATCCGCACTGACACCGTGTTCTTCGGCGGTTTTTTCCGCTGCCAGATGATGAAACTCGGTCAGCACCCGGTTCATGAGTAAAGGACTGAGCAAACGCCGGCCGGCATGGACGGCCCGAATCGAAGCCGGGAGTTCATCGAGGGAGACATCTTTGAGGAGATAAGCATGGGCACCGGCTTCGAGGGCGCCGAAAAGATAGTCGTCATCGTCGTAGGTGGTGAGGATGATGATCCGGCAATCGGGATGGCTGCGGCGCAGGTTGCGGGCGATCTGGATGCCGTCGTATTGGCCCAGGCGCACGTCGAGGAGGATGACTTGCGGGTGTTGTTCGGAAATCTGGGTGGCGACAGATGCAGGGGAATCGGCCTCGCCGACAACAGCAATGTCGGGAAAGGCGCCCAGCAAGCTGCGCACGCCCTGGCGCACAATGGGATGGTCGTCGACAATAAGTACACGGATGGGGTAAGTCATGGCTCAAGCGATGTCAGGTTGGGGTGGGGAAAAAGTCGGGGCTGTGGCCGGATGATAAGGAAGCGTGACCTGTACGCGTGTCCCCCGCTCGGGCGACGAAGTAATTTCGAGGGCGGCGCCCACGGCGGCAGCCCGTTCCGACATGCTCAGAAGGCCCAGTTGCGCCCGCACGGCCGCCTGTCGGACGCCGTGGTCAAAGCCAACGCCTTCGTCGATCACGCACAGCCGAACTTCATCCTTGCTAAAGCGCAGACGCACGCTGGCCGCCTCGCTATCGGCATGTTTGACGACATTGTTCAGCGCCTCCTGGCCAATTCGGAACAAGGCCAGCTCCTGCTCGAGCGGCAGGCGTACGGCATCGCCCTCGACCAGGAATTGCACTCGCAATCGAGAATGCGTCTCCAATTCCTGCACCTGGTTGCGCATGGCCGTGACAAGACCGTTGCTTTCGAGCAAGGGAGGATGGAGATCGTAGATCACCCGTCGCATCTCATCCTTGACTTCTTTGAGCACGCGCTGCGCCTCGGCCAGATGCTGTTGGATATCGACGGCAGTTGCCGGCAAGCGCACTCTGGCCGCCTGTAATTCGAACAATGCACCCATCAGCCACTGGCTGACGCCATCGTGAATGTCTTGGGCGATGCGTCGGCGTTCTTCTTCCTGGATTTGCACGTTGCGATTGAGCACCTGGCGTAGGGTGGCAGCATATTCCGCCCGTTCGGCACTGACGGCTTCCAGTTCGGCAGTACGCTGTTGCACCCGTAACTCCAGCTCCTCGTTCATCTGCGTCAGCTCTTGATACAGGTGGGCATTTTCGATGGCGATCCCGGCATAAGCGGCCAGCATCGAGAGTATCTGTTCATCCTCATCCGTAAACTGGGCGCCGTTGCGTTTATTGGTCAAATACAAACCACCGATAGTTCGCCCATGCACGCGGATGGGAATGCCCAGGAAATTCTGCATGGCCGGATGTCTCTCGGGCAAGCCTGTGGTCTGTGGTTGCCGTTGCAGATCTTCGGTGCGCAGGGGTCTGTCTGTTTTAAGGAGGAGGTCTAACAGGCCCTGGCCCACTGGTTCGGGCAATTTCAGGGGGTTCGCTTCCAGGGTGGCCGGCGCCACAATAAATCGGGGAGCAGTGTCGTCTTGCTGGCGGGGCACGAGCACCGCGGCATAGGCGGCGTCTCCCAATGTCAGCGCCAGATCAGCGATCGTCTGTAGCACCCGCTCGATCCGTAAATCGCCCACCACGCTGCGACTGGCTTCGTTCAAAGCCCACAACTGAGCGGTGCGCTCGGCCACCCGGTCTTCGAGGTGCTGATAACTATCCCGCAAACGTGCGGCCATGAGGTTGAACTCGCGGGCGAGCTCACCGACCTCATCCTGACGCTCGATCTGCAGGCGATAGTTTAAATCGCCGCTGCCGATTTTGGCCGCCCCCTCACGCAGCGCCACAAGGGGACGGGTGATATAGTCGGGAAAGAGCCACACAAAAACAAGACCCAATAAAAAGGCGATAAGTGTACTGCCGATGAGCAGGGCACTGGCGGTATCGTGCGCGGTGCGCCCGGCAGCTTCGGTTTTTTTCATTTCATCGAAAACAGCGTCACTCAGCGCCTCCAGGCGCTGGAACATGGTCTCGGATTGGGCGTTTACCTCTCGTGCGAGTTGGTCGGTATTCTCCTGAGCAGAAACGGCTAGAAGATGATCGGCGTTAACTCGCAAAAGCTGCCATTGCTCCAGCACCTGATCAGACAGCACCTGTTCTGCCGTCTCACCATAAAGGGGCAGCGCCTCCAGGAAGATCTGATCGAGGTCATTTACCTGTTGCAGATACTGCTCCCTGCTATCAGTTTTTTTATTCTCCACTGCATCCATCAAAGATACGATGATTTGGTGTAGCTGGGGTTGCATCGAGCGCGTGATGGCCAATTCCCTACCGGATTCGGCCAGGTGGGCATTGGCCTTGACCAGTATGTCGGTGGCCAGGAGGCCAATCGCCAGCAATGTAATCAGCGCCACCAGTCCCGGCAACAGACCAAAAATCAGCCGCCCGCGCACCGTTTTCAGTAAATTGATGTGGAAGTAATTGGCAAAAGAAAAACGCATAAAAAATCGGCCCCGCCGTATGGGATGAGACGATCATACCATGTCGATGGACATCATGGCAACGTATGCTCGTCTCTCCTGGTCTCCCCCCTCCCCCTGATTTAACATCTGCTTAACATGGCGATGACCCGGCGTTAACCCAACGACCAGGCGCACAGGCTATGCTGGACACAGTTTCAGGCAACGCACAGGGTATGCGTTCGCCCCATCGATATCCATTGCCCACAGGAGCATTCACCATGACCCAACGTACAGCCGCTCTTAGTGAACGTCTAAAAATACCTTTTCGTTTTGCTCTTGCTGACTGAAGTCAGGCTCTTCAGGCCTGCGGCCAGGAGTCGGCCTTCGCCGCACTCCCTTTGCCGCCCACAGCTACCGTCCCATCAGCACCGGCTGGGGGCAACTGGCGTTGTATTTGGGAGCCCTGGTCAGTTTCAGCTTTTATGTGCGGGCCCGCATCGGCCGCAAGACCTGGCGGCGACTCCACTTCGCAAGTTTCGCCGTCTACGGCCTGGTGACAGTGCACGGCGTGCTGGCCGGCTCCGATACATCCCTGCTGTGGCCCTTGTATTTTTCCAGCCTAACGAGTATTCTATGTCTTACATTGTATCGTATTTTCATCAATATCAAGTCATGATGTTGGAACAAGCCAAAAAACTACTGATTGTCGAAGACGATCTGCGCATCGCTGAACCGCTTATCTTCGGACTGGAAGAAGAGGGCTTTGTCGTGCTCCATGCCAGTGACGGGCATCAGGGCCTGGCCCTGGTGCGGGAACAGGATCCGGACCTGGTGCTTTTGGACGTGATGCTGCCGGGCATGGACGGTTTCCAGTTGCTGCGGCATTTGCGCCGGGAATCGGCGGTGCCGATTATCATGGTCACTGCCCGGGACCAGGAAATGGATCGGGTGATGGGCCTGGAAACGGGTGCCGACGACTACATCGCTAAACCCTTTAGTTTCCGCGAGCTCCTGGCCCGCGTGCGCGCGACCTTGCGCCGCGTGCAGATCGAGCGCCAACTCCAGCCGGAACCGCAAAGCATCGAGATTGGCGGCGTGGCGCTGGACCTGAAGGCCCATCTGGTGCGCAAAAACGCACACCTCATCGATCTCACAGAAAAGGAATTTGCGCTGCTGGAAGCGCTGATGACCCGCGCCGGACAGGTCGTTCATCGCCATATGTTACTGGACCTGGTCTGGGGCGAAAACTGGATCGGCAATCCCCGTACGCTTGATGTCCACATCCGCTGGCTGCGCGAGAAACTGGAGGCCGACCCCTCCCATCCCCGGCTCATTCTCACCGTGCGCGGCTACGGCTATCATTTCGCATCGACCGATGAAGTGGCCTGACGCTCTGCCCCCCCGGCGCAATCTGACCTCGCGCTTGATCCTGGTCAATCTGGCCGTGCTGTTATTCGCCTTGGCAGGACTGGTGCTGTGGACGGGTCTTCGCCTGCAGACAAGCCTGATCGAAGAAGCCGAGCACGGGTGGGAGCTGAAGGCGCTGATTGTAGCCAACGGTTTACAAGAGCCGCTGCAAAATCAACTGCGGTTTGAAGACGAGCAGGAGAAGCTGCACGAACCCGGTGATGAAGAGGGCGATGAAACCGATACTAATCTCAGTCTGGCGCCATTTGGAGACAGGAACCTGCAATCGATCGTGGATGCCTATGCCTCCGAGGCCGACGTCCGCATCACGTTGATGGACACATCCCGGAGCGTGCGTTATTCATCAGACCCCCTGGTGCCCATCCATATCGAAGACCAGCATCCGGAGATCGTGGCGGCACTTACAAACGGCGAGCAACATGACATTCGGCTAGACGAGTGGAGCCAGGAACAGCGTCTGTTTGTAGGAGCGTTGGTGGGGACAGTCAATGCTCCCCAGGGCATCGTGCAATTGTCGGTACCCATGTCAAAGATCATGGTCAAGGTGCGCCAAACCTGGATCATGTTGCTCACCACGGCAACAGCACTGGCGGCTCTATCGATCCTGGCCTCGATTTTCTTGGGACGCCAGCTCACGCGTCCGGTGCGGGCGCTGACAAAAGCCGCTAATCAGGTGGCAGAAGGCGACTTCAGCGTGCGTCTGGACATGAAACGCGACGACGAACTGGGCGCTTTGGCGCAAGCATTCGACCACATGGCCACTGAAATCAGCACCCGGCTGGAGCGCGAACGGGTTTTCATCGCCAACGCCTCCCACGAATTGCGCAGCCCTATCACCGCCATCCAGTTGCGGGCCGAATTACTGCAAAACAGGCTGGTCAAAAATGAATCTCGCTTCCAACGCTATCTGGTTGATATCAAAGAAGAATCAGAGCACCTGGGACACCTGCTGGAACAATTGTTGGACCTCGACCGTTTGCAAGCAGGGAGCTATACTGACCCCATGCCGGCCCTTGCCCCCGCAGAAAGTTTGCAGCAGGTCGTGCAAATGATGGCGTCCCCCGCCCATGACGCCGGATTGACCTTTGTCAGTGACATCCCGGAATCATTGCCGCCGGTGCAGGCAGCAGCCCAGGATTTTGAACTGATTATTCGCAACCTGGTCGACAATGCCATTAAATACACGCCTGCTGGCGGCGAAGTCCGATTATCCGCCCGTAGCCGGAACGACCACCTGGAGATCGTGGTCGCAGACACAGGCACGGGGATTCCCGAGGCAGACATCCCCCATATCTTCGACAGGTTCTACCGTGTGGACAAAGCTCGCGACCGCAAAGGCAGCGGCCTGGGTCTGGCCATGGTCAAAACCCTGGTGACAGAAGCCGGGGGGGATATCCGCGTGGAATCGCGACTGGGTGAAGGCACGACGGTGACGATCTCGCTGTTGCGAACGGAGCTAAGAGAAGCGCACGGCCCGGCGTCAATAAGGTGAGGTTTCGCGGCCCACCCCGCCCGAGGCTGAAGCCATCGGGCGGTCGGCGCCAGTACAGCGAGGCGGTAGTCCGTAGATGGTTGGAGTTTTCCTTTTGCGTCAGGCGCATCACTTGACGCCCTCGTGTACTAATGGACGATTACTTGGGCAAGCGCATGGGTAATCGATGACGCCGCACGCCATCGAACTGATACAGGGCGTTGGCGACGGCGGCAGCCGTGGGCACCAGTCCGATCTCGCCCACACCTTTGGCGCCATAAGGCCCATACGGATCGGGCACCTCCACGCCGATCACCTCTACCTCGGGCATCTCCTTGGCCCGCAAAATCCCGGTCGCCCGCAGTTTGGTGCTCTTGAGGCGGCCATTTTCCATGGGCAGCTCCTCGCTAATGGCATAGCCCAGGCCCATGTGCAACGCCCCCTCGATCTGGCCAGCGAAGAGGGTGGGGTTGAAGATCTTGCCGGCATCGTGTGCGGCCACGATCTTCGCCACCTGCCCCTTGTCGTCCAGCAGCACCAACTGCGCGGCATAGCTGTAGGAGTAGTGCGTGACCACCTGCTCCCCTTGGGCGCCGGGTTTTGTCGTCCAATCCACCACCCAACTGCCGTGATACACCCGACCCACCAACTCAGCCAGATCATGCTTCTCTAAATCCTGCTGCACCTTTTTAGCAGCATCCATCACCGCATTACCCACCAAGGAAGTTGCTCTCGAGGCCGTGGTCATGCCCCCCACCTGTCCCGTGGCCGTATCCACCCGCACTTCCACGATCTCTGGATCAATGTCGGTTTCGGTGCACAAGGTCTGCAAGGCCACCGTATGCACGCCCTGGCCCATCTCCGTCCAACCGTGATCGATGATCACATGGTCGGGGGCGACGATGGTGACGCTGGCCCAGGCTGCATCCGGGATACCGTTGCCGATGCCCGTATTCTTCAGGCCACAGGCCAATCCCGCATATTTGGCCGCAGCAAAGGCGTCCTTCACCGCCAGCAATGTGGCTTTGGCCCCGGCCCCGGCCTCGATCACCTGCCCGGTGGCGGTCACGCCCCCCACATCCAGGGCATTGTCATAGCGGAACTGCCAGCGATCAAAACCGCCCTGCTCGCACAGCTCATCGATACAGCTTTCCAGGCCGAAGGCAGCCTGATTCACGCCGAAGCCGCGCATGGCCCCGCAGGGGATGTTGTTCGTGTAGACGGCCACGGCATCTACGTCCACCGCCGGTACATGATAGGCGCCGGTGGCGTGACCGGCGGAACGCTCCAACACCTTCATGCCCACCGAAGCATAGGCGCCCGTATCCCCCACAAAGCGGGCCTTGACAAAGGTGAGCTGGCCCTCGGCATCGCAGCCCACCGTGTAATCCATCCACATGGGATGCCGCTTGGGGTGCATGGTGATGGACTCGGCCCGCGTCAGCCGCACTTTCACCGGCGCCCCGGTGAGATACGCCATCAGCGCCGCATGACCCTGCACGGTCAAATCCTCCTTGCCACCAAAGCCACCGCCGTTGGGCACCAGGATCACCCGCACCTGCTTTTCTGGCAACCCCAAAATCCTGGCGATCTGCTGGCGATCGTCGTACACGCCCTGCCCTTGCGACAGCACCTCCACACCACCCTCCACCGGCGTGGCGATGGCCGCTTCCGGTTCCATAAACCCATGCTCGATGCGCTGGGTCTGGTAGATGCCATGGGAGGCAAAGGCCGTGCGGGCTTGTGCCTGCGCCAGGTCACCCCGCTGGATCACCGTGCGCGAGAGGATGTTGCCCCCTTCGTGAATGGCCGGGGTCGCGGGTTGCATGGCCTCGTGCGCATCTGTGACCGGTTCCAGCACCTCGTACTCGACCCGAATCAACTCCACGGCCTGACGGGCGATCTCCTCCGAGCCGGCCACGATTTCCGCCAACACATCGCCGATGTAGCGGGTCGTCTCCCCCTCGGCGATCATCAGCGGCCAGTCCTGGCGGATGAGGCCAACGACGCGCTCGCCGGGCACATCCGCGGCCGTGAGCACGCGCAGCACGCCATCGAGCTGTTCCGCGGCATGGGTATCGATCTTCAGCACGCGGGCGCGGGGATGATCACTAAACTTGAGGGCGCCGTACGCCATTCCCTCGATGCGCATATCGTCTATAAAAGGCCGCTGTCCCAACACGGCGGCAAAAGAATCATACTTGGGATGGGAAGTTCCCACCCGCCCATCCCCCGTGGGGCGAGGGACAGAGCGATCTTCACGTATTGCCTCGGCTGCATCCTCGATAGCCTCCACCACTTTTTTATAGCCCGTGCAGCGGCAGAGATTCGGCGTCAGCGCCTGCTCGATCTGCTGGCGGCTGGGGGCAGGGTTCTTGTTAATCAGGGCGTCGGCCCGCATGACGATGCCCGGCGTGCAAAAGCCACACTGCACCGCCCCTTTGGCCACGAAGGCGTGGGCGTACACCTGCTGCCGGAACTCGCTCAGGCCCTCGGTGGTGACGACAGCGCCATCGGCCACCCGCTTCATGGTTGTCACGCACGAAAGCACCGCCTTGCCGTTGAGATGCACGGTGCAGGCGCCGCACGCCGCCTGCGGCGCACAGCCATTTTTCGGAGACGTGATCCCTTCGTGCTCCCGCAGATAGCTCAGCAACGAGAGTTCGGGGTCGCCATGATAGATGTGGGGTCGGCCGTTCAGTGTAAATTGCATGGAAAAGCTCCTGGGCTGGAATTAAACACGTGTCATGTGTTGTGTGTGACTGGCGTGGAGTCCGCTGCGTTTCCTTGTTGGATTCGGAAATCTGGCTATGCCACTTCATGGATCACGCCATTATACCACGGGCGCCCGTCGCTCGCCCCCATCATCAACTCCGGAAGCATTTCAATTGAGGGGCGCCTTTCTTTTTTGCACCGGCGGATTGCGAATCCGGCGCCCACGGCGCACCCACCGAATCACCCACCAAGATCACACCCCACCG
>JAADGC010000019.1 GCA_013152585.1 Chloroflexota bacterium | reverse complement strand
AAACGGTGCCTACACCGTGGGCAGCCTGCCCTCAGGCACTTATCAGATTGACGTGCCCGCCAGCCTGCCTGGTCTGCAGCGCACCACCACTGCCCCCAAGGACTACACCCTGGGCGTGGGCGAGGATTATGTGGATGCCGACTTCGGCTACATCGCTCCCACCGCTGTGGCGCTTGCTGATTTCAGCGCCAGCCATACCGGCCAGGGCAATCTGGTACAATGGCAGACAGCGTCCGAACTCGATCAAACCGGCTTTGTCATCTGGCGCTCGTCGGCTGAAAACGGCACCTACAAAGCGGTTTCTGGCTTGATTTCGGCCACCAACCGACCTGAAGGCGCCAGCTATCAGTGGCTCGACACCCTGATCGACGCCCGCACCCCCGCCTGGTACAAGATCGAAAGCGTGCCCGATGGCGCCCTGTTCGGGCCCGTATCCGTGCAACCGCAGCCCGGCGACGGGGGCCAGATCCTCTTCATCCCCCTGATGATTCGCTAACTTCGCCCCTTCAACTCCTCTAACAGCCCTGTCCGTGCGCGGATGGGGCTGTTTTTGATCATCGCTATTTACTTTTGCCTCGCCTTAGGCTAGAATGGCTTCGCTATCTAACACAAAAAAAGCATGTATCAGCCATGACTGATCACTCTTCACTTCTCCAACGCTCTCACACCCATTGACGAACCAGATCCCTCTCTTTCGAGGCCAACATGCCCCTGACATTTGCCCAAACCCTCACCGACATCTTTTCCCATGTCGATTATAGTCGCACCCGTCAGATCCCTTACAACGCCAACACTTACAATCTACAGCGGATGCGTGAGCTTTGCGCCCGCATTGGCAATCCGCAGGACCAGTTCCCTTCCTTTCATATTGCTGGCAGCAAGGGCAAAGGGTCCACCGCGGCCATGACCGAATCCGTCTTGCGGGCTGCCGGATACCGCACTGGCATTTACACATCGCCTCACATGCACACCTTTCGCGAGCGCATTCGCGTCGATGCCGAACTCATCCCCCGGCAGCAACTGGTCGACCTGTGGGCCGAACTGCGGCCCCATGCCGAAGCCCTGCCCCACACCACCACCTTCGAAATCATTACGGCCCTGGCTTTCATGGCCTTTGCCCGGGCACAGATAGATTGGGGTGTGCTCGAAGTCGGGCTGGGTGGGCGTCTGGACGCCACCAACGTTGTGCATCCCCGGGCCTGTGCCATCACCAGCCTCAGTTACGAACACACCGACCTGCTGGGGCATACCCTCAGTCTCATCGCCTTCGAAAAAGCCGGTATTATCAAGCCCGGCGTTTCGGTCATCGTCGGGCCCCAGGAGCCGGAAGCCCTCGCCGTCATCAACGATGTCGCCCATGAAACCGGCGCCCAAACCTGGCAAGTCGGTCGCGAATGGCACTACCACGTGCGCCACGCAGACCAGCACGGATTGCGCATCGATGTTCATGGGCCCGATGTCGATTTCATGGATCTCACCGTCGCCCTCAGCGGCTTGCATCAAGCTGCCAATGCGACCGTAGCCGTGGGACTGATCGAAAGTATGCGCCGTCGTGGCCTCGACATCAGCGAAGAAGCCCTGCGTCGTGGTCTTGCCAACACCTACTGGCCGGGCCGCCTGGAACTGCTGAGCCAACATCCCCACCTGCTCACCGATAGCGCTCACACCCGGCAGAGCGCCGAGCGCCTGGCTGCCGCCCTCGAATTCTACCCCCACAAACGCTTGATTCTGCTGTTCGGAGCCTCTTCCGATAAAGATATCGATGGCATGTTGCACATCCTGGGAAACCGCGCCGACGAGATTGTCGTCACCTGCAGCACCCACCCCCGCGCTGCCGATCCCGAGACAATGGCCAAACTCGCCCGCGACATTGTTCCCTCGAAACTCGTCTCTATTACTAGAGACATCGATCAGGCCTTAGATTATACGCTTTCTCTGGCTGGAGATGACGATCTCATCCTGGTCACCGGTTCCATCTTTGTTGTGGCCGGCGTCCGCGAAGCCTGGCTGGCCCGAAACCCCCACGACTTCGCCGACCACGATTGGGCCCGAGTCGCTGAACCCATCCAGGGGAACTTCAGTCCCATGCTCGAAAGCCAGAAACAAAATCCAGATCTTGCAGCATTCTCGCGTTCAACCTATCCTTAGCACCGAACCTATGCAACCCAAAAATCTCCTACGCCTTCACCAAGAAATCAATAATGAATTCTCATTTTTCAGCGACATCCTGGCGGGACCTGTGTCCTCGACCGATAACGACGCCGACGCATATGAGAAGGGAGGCGAGGTCTCCGAATTCCCGGTCATTCCCACCGCCGAAACCATTATCTATCCCCGACTGGCGGCTCCCCTCTTCATCACCCGCGAACTATCTCGTCGCGCCCTCGAGGCCGCCCAGGACGAAGATGCTCCCCTCCTGGTCGTAGGCCAAAAAGACCAATCCATCGAGTACCCCACCAGCGACGACCTCTACAGCATCGGCACCGCAGTCAGCATCGGGCGCGTGTTGCGCCTCCCCGACGCCACCCTCAGCTTGCTTTGCCATGGTGAACACCGTGTCGAGATCATCGAAGTCTTGCAGGAACGCCCGTACCTGCGCGTGCGTGGCCGCGTTCTCGCCGACGCCCCCGACATCCCCGAAAACATCGACATCCTCAAGCGCGCTGTTCTGGCCATGTACGAAAAAGTGCTGCTGCTCAACCCAAACATCCCCGAAGAGGCCATGGTCGCCGCCGTAAACCTGGAGGAACCCGGTTGGCTGGCCGATCTTATCGCCTCTACACTCAGCATCAGCCTCGACAAACGCCAGCAACTGCTGGAAATCCTTGATCCCGTCCAGCGCCTGCAAAGGCTCAGCACCATTCTGGCCGAAGAACTGGGTGTGCTCGAACTCGAAAATCAGATACACGAACAAGTGCAGCGCCAGATAGATGACTCCCAGCGCGAATACTTCCTGCGCGAGCAAATCCGTGCCATTCAGGAAGAATTGGGCGAAGGCGACGAATTCCAGCACGACATGAGGGAAATCGACGGGCGTATCCACGAATCCGCCATGCCCTCTGTGGTACGGGACAAGGCCGAGAAAGAACTGAGGCGCCTGCGGCTCATGCCGGCCATGGCCCCCGAAACCGGCGTGGTGCGCACCTACATCGAATGGTTGCTCGATCTGCCGTGGAACCACCCCTCTGTCGACAACACCGACATCGCCACCGCCGAACGCGTGCTCGATACCTATCACTACGGCCTCGACAAGGCCAAAGAGCGCATTCTCGAACATATCGCCGTGCGCAAACTGGCTGCCGATAAAATGCGCACCCCCATCTTGTGCTTTGCCGGCCCACCCGGTACCGGCAAAACCTCCATGGGCAAATCCGTTGCCGAAGCCCTGGGCCGTACTTTCGTGCGTATCTCGCTGGGCGGCGTGCGTGACGAAGCCGAAATTCGCGGCCATCGTCGCACCTACATCGGCGCCATGCCCGGTCGCATCATCCAAACCATGCGCAATGCCGACGTCGTCAACCCCGTCTTCATGCTGGACGAAGTCGATAAAATGGGGTACGATTTCCGTGGAGATCCCTCCTCCGCCCTGCTCGAGGTGCTCGATCCCGAGCAGAACTACGCCTTCAGCGACCACTATCTCGACGTCCCCTACGATCTCAGCAAAGTCTTCTTCATCACCACCGCCAATAATCCCTACGATATCCCCTCCGCCCTGCTCGATCGCATGGAAGTGATCGAATTCCCCGGCTATGCTGATTTCGAAAAAACACTCATCGCCCGTCAATTTCTCATCCCCCGCCTCCTGCGTGAACACGGACTCGAACAAGTAGGCCTGAATTTTAGCGACGAAGCCATCAGCGAAATCATTCAGAACTACACCTACGAAGCCGGGGTACGCAATCTCGAGCGCGGGCTGGCCACCATTTGCCGCAAAGTCGCCCGCCGCGTCGCCGAAGACAAAAAAAGCCCCAAACGCATCAACCCCACCAACATCCACCGCTTCCTGGGCCCTCAGCGTTTTATCCAAAGCAAAATCGAAGACGACGATCTCGTCGGCGTTTCCACCAGCCTGGCCTGGACCCCGGCCGGCGGCGACATCACCCAAATCGAAGTCATCCTCATGCCCGGCAAGGGCAGTCTCACCATGACCGGTCAGCTCGGCGAAATCATGCAGGAATCTGCTCAGGCGGCATTGTCCTATGCCCGCTCCCATGCCGAGGTACTGGGTTTTGGTGACTTCGACTTCGACAAAGTCGACATCCACATTCATTTGCCCGAAGGCGCCATCCCCAAAGACGGTCCCTCCGCCGGCATCACGCTGGCCACAGCCCTGATCTCGGCCCTCACCAAGCGACCCGTGCGTCGTGACGTGGGCATGACCGGTGAGATCACCCTGCGCGGCCGTGTTCTCGCCATCGGTGGGCTCAAAGAAAAACTGCTCGCCGCCCATCGCGCCGGACTCACCACCATCGTCATTCCCCAACGCAACGAAAACGACCTCAGCGACGTTCCCCGGCACATCCGTCGCCATCTCGACATCAAGCTCGTCAGCCATATCGAGCAGGTGCTGGCCATCGCTTTGCTGGATCCGCTGCCGTCAGAAAACAAGGAAAATTCCGCTTCTCCCCCAGAATGAAAAAGATAATCGTTCTCATCGGTATTCTTTTTATCGTTGGCATCATTGCCTTCAGTGCCCGCGGCATTTTGGGGTCTCGCAAACTTCCCTCTGTACCCGGATTGTCTGGCGCCAAGAGCTCCCTCAACATCGATCTCAACCAGATCAAACCCGCCACCTGGCAGGCCTTCAACAAAAAACTGATCCCACTCAGCATCGATGACGACGAAGACAGCGAATGGATCATGTTCTATTTGTACGAAGGACACAACATCGGCGGCGTCATCTACGATCCGCAGACCACGCCCCTGGGCAACGAAAAAGTACCCATCCCCGACCAATCCGCCACCTTCCTCGTCCCCTACCGGCTCCTGCCCGACTACCAATTCAATAAAACCACCGGCTATCTGGGCGACGATGACATCGACTATCGCACCGCCATCGCCCTGCCGAACTACGATCCCCCGAAGATCGATCGCCTGCTGGTGCGTGGCTTCGAAAACAAACGTATCACCCGCTTCTCCTCCTTTTGGTGGATCAACGAAATCTATGGCTACGGCGGCAGCCACGTCTCCACATCGGGCTGGCTTAGCCTCTCGCATGACGATCCCCACGACTGGCTGCTGTGGAAAAACAAAACCGCCGATATCACCACCCTGTGGGCCTGGGAACCCCTACACGACCGCTCTAATCTCTGCCGGCGCGTCAAATGGCAACTGATCGAAGAGAACGAAAACGACGCCATTAACCGCCATTTCCAAAAAGGCCCTGCCACCGACATCACATTTTGCAACGGGCAAACACCCCAGGAACCCGCCTTCCCCGAAGCGCAAGTACTGGCCTACTTGCAGGATGGCAATGGCAAACGCCTGTTACAGTCCGATAACAACCGGTTTCCCCGCTATCCCCACGCCATTATCGATCAAATCGTTGCCCCCCTGCGTCTCGATATCGCCAGCACCGATGCCGGCAACAGCCAGCCCACCATACAAGTCGAAGTCGATGTCGATTTTACGATGGACGGCGACCTCTTCCTCACCCGCTGGACCGTGGCCATGATCCGGCCCGCCACCATCAAAGAGACCATTCACTGGCGTATCGTCAACGTCAAATTGCGCTGAGCTGATGATGAATCGCTCATCCCTGCCCTCCCTCCCCAGCCTCCAACAAGCCCTGGCTGCCGGTGCCGGTGATCGCCTGGTGTGTCTCAGTGCACAAGCCTCCGAGCGCCACATAGCCGAAAGCCTGGTGGCACTGGCCAACGCCCATGGGGGGCAGCTCATCATCGGCGCCACAGCCTCCGGTAAAATCAGCGGCTTGCCTCAGCCCGAGCAGACGCGCCAGCGCCTCATTGCGGCCACCCTCATCAGCGATCCCCCGCTCATCATCCCCCTGCCCGAACTCATCCGCGTGGGTCAGCATCACCTGTGTGCGCTGCAAGTGCCCCCCGGATTGCCCCACGTTTACAGCCTGCGCGGCCGATACCTCATCCGTGACGGGCAGCATAACCGGCCTCTCTCCCCCCCCGAACTTCGTCGCCTCATGCTAAACCGCAGCGAAGCCGGTTTCGAATCCCAGGTTATTCCCGATGCCACCCTCGCCGATCTTGATCCCCAGCGCATTCAGTCCTACCAACAACAGCTCATCGGCCCCCCTACCGCGGATGGCACCGAGCTGCTGATCAACCGCGGATGCCTCAGCAACAGCTCCCAGGGCCCCCGCCCCACCATCGCCGGTATCCTCCTCTTCGGCATCCAGCCCCAGCGCTGGCTGCGCAGTGCCGAGATTACCTGCGTGCGCTACGCCGGCAGCAGCATGAGCGATGACTTCGTGCGCGAAGACATCCGTGGCGTTCTCCCCGACCAAATCCGTCGCGCCGAAGCCTTTGTCGTCAGCAACATGCGCCGCGGCATGCGCATCCGCGGCCTGACTCGCCAGGAAACCCCCGAATACCCCATTTCCATCGTGCGCGAAGCGATTGTCAACGCCGTCGCCCACCGCGATTACAGCATCCGCGGGGACAACATCCGCGTGCTCATGTTCAGCGACCGCCTCGAAGTCAGCTCTCCCGGCCGCCTGCCCGGCCACGTCACCCTCGACAATCTGGTCGATGAACGCTTCAGCCGTAACGAAGCCATCGTCCAGGTCCTGGCCGAAATGGGTTTCATCGAGCGCCTGGGCTATGGCATCGATCGCATTATCCATGTGTGTGGGCAAGAAGGCTTGCCCCCGCCCCAATTTACCGAAACCAGCGCTGGTTTTCGCATCGCCCTCACCGGCGCCGGCCCCGAACTCATCGGCGCCGGTCCCCCTGCCAGCCTCTACGCCCACCTGCATCTCAATCCCCGCCAGGAACAAGCCCTCACCTTTTTACAAAACAACCGCCGCATCACCAACCGCGACTATCAAAAACTGTGCCCCGACGCCAGCCCCGAGACCCTGCGCCGCGACTTCGCCGGTCTCGTTGATCGCGGCATCCTCCTCAAAATTGGCGAAAAACGGGCCACCTACTACGTCCTCAAATAAGAAACTGCCCCTGGCGTTTTTCGATTTTGCCAGACTCCAGAAAGAGAAAACCATGCCTCTGCTCGACACCCTCAACCAGGACCTCAAAACCGCCATGAAAGCGGGCGACGATACCCGCAAACGCACCCTGCGTATACTCAAAACTGCCATCACCCGCGTCGAAAAAGACACCGGTCAGCCACTCAGCGATGACGACATCCTGGCTGTCATCCGCCGTCAGGCCAAACAACGCCACGACAGCATCGCCGCCTACCAGCAGGGCGGTCGTCCCGACCTCGTCGCTGCCGAACAGGCCGAGCTGGCCATCCTCGAAGGCTATCTGCCCCCCCAGATAGATGCCGAGATCCTGCGCGCTGCCGCCAAACAGGTCATCGCCGACGTGGGCGCCACGTCGATGCGCGACATGGGTAGGGTTATGAGCAAACTCATGGCCCAATTCAAAAATCAGGCAGATGGCCGGGTCATCAACCAAATTGTGCGCCATCTTCTGAGCGGGCAATAAGCACCCCGCAACGAGCAGCACTGTGACCGAAGAAATTCGTACCTTGATGGCGCCCTCGCAACGCGACGGCGAAACTGAAAACGACCCCCCCTCTCGCTGGACCCGCGATCCCAGCTACTGGCGGGCGCGTTTCAATCTCGTACTCTTTTTCATCGCCACCTGCGCTGCCATCGTCGCCACCCAGATCGTGGAATGGCCGGCAACGAGTAACCTGCAACTACAGGCCGACGACATCAGCCAGGTCGACATTCGGGCGCCCCGCACCCTTACCTACCAGAGCGAAATCCTCACCACCGAAGCCCGGCAGCGCGCCAGCAACGCCGTGCCCAAAGTTTTCGATCCGCCACAAACGCGCGTCGCCCGCCAGCAAATCGCCCGTGCCGAGCTCATCCAGCAGTTCATCGACGTCGTTCGCCTGGACCCCTACGCCTCCGCCAGCCAGAAAATTTCCTGGCTGGGCCAGATATCCGACCTGAAGCTCAGCCCCGACGTCGCCAAACTCATCCTGGCAATCGATGCCGAGCGCTGGCAGATCATCAGCTCCGAAACCACGCGGGTACTGGCTCTCGCCATGCGGAAGATCATCCGTGAAGGCGAGCTCCCCGATGCTCAGCGGGCAGTGCCCAGCCTGATTGGCTTCGGCCTCAACGACGACGAGGCCAAAGTGGTCAGCGTGCTCGTGCAAGGGCTCCTGCGCCCCAACACCTTCTTCAATGCCGAGCGCACGAATGCCGCCCGCGCCGCGGCCGCCGCACAGATCAAGCCGGTCGACCGCACGATCTCTTCGGGTGAGATCATCGTGCGGGCAGGGGATCGCGTGGAAGCACTCGATATCGAGGCCCTGGATGCGCTGGGATTACTGAGTTTACAGCGCACGTGGCGCGATTATGTCGCCGCCCTCCTGCTGGGACTGGTTCTCACCAGCCTCTTTGTTAGTTTTATTTCTTACCGGCGCCCGCATCTGTGGAACGACAACCTCAAAACCCTGATCTTGCTGTTCATCATCGTCACCTTTATCCTGGTGGCCAAGATGATGATACCCATGCACACGGTGCTGCCGTATCTTTACCCGCTGGCAGCCATGGCCATGCTCATCGGCGCCCTGATCGATCTGCCGATTGCCATGATGGCCGTGATCCTGATTGGGGTGATCATCGCCCTGCTCACTGATGGCAATGTCGAACTGACCGTCACCCCCATGTTGAGTGCTTTGGCCGGGGCTATGGCCCTGGGCCGGGCCGAGCGCATGAACAGCTTTGTGCGGGCCGGCGTCTGGCTTATGCTTACCAATCTGGTGGCATTGCTCATCTTCCGCCTGCCGCAAACAGGCATCATGGATGACCGTGCCATCCTGGAGCTGGTAACGGCTGTGATGGTGAACGCGGTGCTGGCCAGCAGTTTTACACTGGTGTCATTTTACTTGATGGGCCAACTCTTCGGGCTTACCACCAGCCTGCAATTGCTCGAACTCTCGCGCCCCACCCATCCCCTGTTGCGCCAACTGCTGCTCAAGGCGCCGGGGACCTACCATCATACCTTGCTGGTCAGCAATATGGCCGAAGAAGCGGCGACAGCCATCGGCGCCGATGCCCTGCTGGCGCGAGTGGGCACGTATTATCACGATATCGGCAAGACCGTACGCCCCTATTTCTTCATCGAAAACAACATCGAAGGCGTCAATCCTCATGATCGGCTCGATCCCTACACCAGCGCTCGCATCATCATCAGCCATGTCAGTGATGGTGTGGATCTGGCCCGTAAATACCGTCTGCCCGAACCCATCATCGACTTCATCCGCGAGCACCATGGCACCTCGCGGGTCGAATATTTCTATCATCAAGCCTGCCAGGAGCAAAATACACTGGAAGAGGTGGACGAAAGCCAGTTTCGCTACGGTGGGCCGCGCCCCCGCTCGCGGGAAACCGCCATTTTAATGCTGGCCGATGCCAGCGAGGCCATCGTTCGGGCCATCAATCCCGCCACGCACGCAGAGATACTGGAATTGATCCACAGCACCATCAATCGCCGCTTACTTTCGGGCCAACTGGACGACAGCCCCATTACGCTGCAAGACCTGGACTTAGCAGCCGAGGCGTTTGCCCGTGTATTGCAGGGCATTCACCATCCCCGCATCCGTTATCCTGGCGACCCGGCGCCCGAAAGCCTCGCCACGAACGCCTACCCCCAAGCGCAACCCGTCCTGAATCCTTAAGTTTTTTTCATGACTATCGAAACTCAGATTCGCGAACCCTACCAGACGCAGGTCGTCGCAGATCGCATCCGTCAAGCCGTGGCGGCCGTGTTGCAGCAGCAAGGCGCACAAGGCGATGTCACCGTGCTGATCACCGACGATGACGAAGTCGCGGCCCTGAATCAGCGCTACAGGGGGCACGACGGCCCCACCGATGTGCTCAGCTTCCCGGCTACGTCTGGCAACGAGTACTTTGTCCTCCCCCCGGATACTGATCCCTATTTAGGAGATATTGTCATCGCCTTCCCCTTTACTGCCCGTCAGGCCGCAGCCCACGACAACAGTCTCGCGGCCGAGCTCGATCTACTGGTCGTGCATGGCACCCTGCACTTGCTCGGCTATGATCACGACACCGCTACGGGAAAGGCCGAGATGTGGGCACTTCAGGATCAGATTGTCGGTTCGCTGCACGATGAAGGGTAACGCCCCCCCCTCCTCACGGCAAGCCCTGGCCCGCGCTTTTGCCAACGCTGGCGCCGGGTGGCAGCATCTCTTCCGCAGCCAGCGAAACATGCGTATTCATGGGGCAATTGCGGTGCTGGCGGGCGGGTTGGGAGGGTGGTTGGGTTTTGATCGCATCGAGTGGGCCCTGCTGATCCTGACCATCGGCTTTGTGCTGGCAGTCGAAGCCCTGAACACAGCCATCGAGGCGGTGGTCGATCTGGTGCAACCCGATTATCATCCCCAGGCGAAAATCGCCAAAGATGTGGCTGCGGCCGGCGTGTTGCTGGCGGCCCTCATTGCTGTACTCGTGGGCTTGTGCCTGTTTGTCCCCCATGTGCTCCCGTTGATCGATGTATTCTGATGTCTACCCTGGACCTGACAGAGCAACCTTTCTCCCAACTGCTACTGAGTTCCTTCAGTTATTTTGCGCGGCCACTTGATTTTCTGCGCCATTATAATCGAAGCTTTTTACGCTTCGACGCTGTGGCCGGACTGACGGTCGCCGTCATAGCACTGCCCCAGGCCATTGCCTATGCCCTGATTGCCGGGCTGCCCCCGGCGATGGGCCTGTACACGGCTGTGGTCGCTTCGATTGTCGCCGCCCTGTGGGGTTCCTCCAATCAAGCCCATTCCGGCCCCACCAACACCCACAGCCTGCTCACATTTTCGGTCCTGATTACCATTGCCAGCCCCGGTTCGCCCGAATACGTGGCTGCTGCCGGCATGTTGGCCATCATGGTGGGCTTGTTCCGGCTGATAGTGGGCTTTACGCGTTTGGGGATGTTGGCCAACTTTGTATCGGACGCCGTGGTGGTGGGCTTTGCCGGCGGGGCTGGTATTCTCATCATTATCAACCAGCTCTCGCATCTTTTGCGCCTGCAAATCGCTGCTGCCAGCCCCCTGGCTACCTTATGGGCCGTCGCACTGCACCTGCCTCAGACGCATTTGCTGAGCTTGGGGCTGGGCGTGGGCACGATGATCATCATTATTCTGTTGCGGCGGTGGGCGCCCAAGGCGCCGGGCCCGCTCCTGGGAATAGTCGCGGCTTTGATAGCCGTTGCCGTGTGGGGCCTGGACCAGCGGGGTGTGCAGGTGATCGGTGAATTGCCGCGTGTTCTGCCGCCGCTGGCGTCGCTGCGTTTTTCCGATTTTACCTTGATCGGACGCTTGTCGACCGGCGCCCTGGCGATTGGCGCCATCGGCCTGGTGCAGACGACTTCCATCACCCGTTCGCTGGCAGCCCAGACCGGACAGCGACTTGACACCAATCAGGAGTTTGTGGGCCAGGGTCTGGCCAATATCGCCAGCGGATTCTTTTCTGGTTTCGTGGCCTCGTCTTCCTTCAACCGCTCGGTCGTCAATCTCGAAGCCGGGGCGCGCACGCCCTTGGCGGCGGCGTTGGCGGGGGTGTTTGTCTTGTTGATCATGATCGCTCTCGGCCCACTGGCCGTGTTTATTCCCCGGGCTGCCCTGGCAGGCATGTTGCTGTGGATTGGCTTTCGCATGGTGGACCGCAAAGAAATGAAGCGGCTGTTTCGCGGCAGCCGTGGCGATGCGGTGATCATGATCTCCACGCTGCTGGCGACCCTGTTCCTGCCGCTCGAATTTGCGGTGCTTACGGGCATTCTCATGTCGTTTGGACGCTATATCATGCGCACGAGCATGCCGCGGGTGCTGACTGTGCTGCCCGATGAGACCTATCGTCATTTTCTCCCCAGCGGCCATCGGCCCCAATGCCCGCAGTTAGGCGTGCTCGAGATCCAGGGCGATCTTTATTTTGGGGCGGCGAACCATGTGGAGGAGGTCATCCTGGCCAATTTGCAGCGGCATCCCGAGCAAAGCTACCTGCTGTTGCGCATGCAAAATGTGCAGCTCATCGATATCAGCGGCATCCACATGCTGGAGTCGGTGTTGCGCACCTATCGGGAGCGAGGGGGCGATGTGTTTTTTGTGAAAGTGCGGGGACAGGTGTTGGAGCGTATGCAAACGTTGGGGTTTGAGCAAGGGGTGGGGGAAGATCATTTTCTGGAAGAAGATGAGGCGATCTCCACCATTTTCTATCATGTCATGGATCCGGCGGTGTGCATTTATGAATGTGAGGTGCGGGCATTCGCCGAATGCCAGAACCTGCCCCGCCCCGATGATCATCTGGCATTGCCGACGCCGACGGGGATGGAGTCGGAGACCTTTGCCATGGTGAGCCCGAGCCAGCTCACAGCCGAACTACATTCTCCTTCCCCACCGCTGATCATCGATGTGCGCGAGCCCCATGAGTTTCGCAGCGGGCACATCCCCCAGGCCCAAAATGTGCCTTTGCCCCGTGTGCTGAGGGGCCAGGCGCAGCTTCCCCCTGATAGCGAGATCGTTCTGGTCTGTCGCACGGCGCGGCGCAGCCGGCGGGCGGCAGCGGCGCTGAGACAACAAGGCTATCAGCACGTGCACATCCTGGATGGGGGCATGACCCGGTGGGGAGCCGAGCAGTATTTGCAGGCTATCGATGATTTCGACCACCGTGGTTCTCAGCCGCCCCAGGGCAAGGAGGAAAGTTGATGCGCACATCTCTGGAACGTAATCTGCATCTGGATTTGGCCCGTGTGACCGAAGAGGCGGCGTTGGCAGCCGGACGCTGGATGGGTTTGGGCCAACGCGCCGAAGCTGATATCGCCGCCACGCAGGCGATGCTGGCGGCCCTGAACGCGTTGAACATGCAAGGCACTATCGTGGTCGGCGAGGAGGCCAAAAGCGGCGTGCATTCGCCTTTGGATACCGGCAACCGGGTGGGGAATGGGCTGGGTCCGGAGATGGATGTGGTTGTGGATCCCATCGACGGCACTAATTTATTGATCGAGGGCCGGGCCGGGGCGATCTCAGTGGTGGGCGTGTCGCCGCGAGGAACGATGCAAGCCCTGGCGCCGGCTGCTTATATGGAGAAGATCGTCGTGGACCGCACCGTGGGCAAAGCGCTGGTGCCCGAATGTTTGGATGCCCCCGCGGCCTGGACGCTGGCCCTGATCGCCCGCATCAAACATAAGGACCTGCGGGATATGGTGGTGTTCATGCTGGATCGGCCCCGTCATGCGAATTTGATCGAGGAGATTCGTCTGGCCGGAGCTCGCGTGTCGCTGCATAACGAAGGGGATATCGCCGGCGCCATTCTGGCCGCCATCCCCAACAATAATATCGATGTGTTGCTGGGGGCGGGCGGCGTGGCTGAAGGCATCACCGCGGCCTGTGCGGTGAAGGCGCTGGGAGGACACATGTTGGGGCGTCTGGCTCCCCAGTCGTTGCCGGAACAGGACGGGGTGTTGCTGGCAGGTCTGGATATGCAGCGTATCTTCTGCCAGGACGATTTGGTCACTGGCAAGCACATCTTTTTTGCGGCCACGGGCATCACAGATGGCCCGCTGCTGGATGGGGTGCGTTACACCCGCAATCATGCCAGCACGCACTCGCTGGTGCTGCGCTCCGAGACGCATACGCGCCGCGTGCTGCGCACCGAGCATGTGTTGGGTGGTTTCTAAGTTTCCCCCGGCCGGCGATCGCACTTCCCCTGGAATCGTTTTTCAGCGCAGGGTCTGAGTCAGCATTTCCTTCCAGCGGTGGATGTCGATCTGCCAGCAGACATCGATGTTGGGTTGTTTATCGGCCCAGGTCGGATCGCGTAGCGGAGGGGTGCTGGAGACGTGCAACTGATCGACAATGGTCATGCCGCGGGTGAGGTCATCGCACGAGACTTCCACGAAGTGGCGGCTGCGCTGGCTACAGACACTGGGATCGAGGGCCACAGCCATGGCGATGGGGTCGGGCAGGCCCAGGCCGGGGTCCCCCTGCAGGTCGACGCTGGCGGCCAGGGCATGTTTGTTGCTCTCGATGGCAAAGCGGGCGCGTTCGCTGCCCAGCGCCAGCACAGCGTCCATCTCGGCCTGGCTGAGATTGGCTTCTCCCCGACAGAGTTCCCACCCCACCATCAGCAGGGGCATGCCAGAATGGAAGACGATGCGGGCGGCCTCGGGATCGCACCAGATGTTATATTCGGCGGCGGGGGTGACATTGCCCACGGTGCAGGCGGCGCCCCCCATGACCACACACTGGCGCACCCACTGCGCCAGCCGCGGTTCGATTTGCAGGGCGGTGGCGATGTTGGTCAGCGGGCCCAGGGTGACGAGGGTAATCTCCCCCGGCGCCTGGCCAAAGCGACGGATGAGTTCGGTCACGGCATGGCCGGGGGCAGGAGGCCGCTGGGGCGAGGGATAGTCCATGCCCCCCATGCCGTCGGGGCCGTGGAACCAGTAAGCGTGTGCGGGCGCACGCAGCAAGGGTCGCGTGCAGCCTTCGTAGACAGGCGTTTCTTTAGCGCATAGCTCCACCGTGTAACGAGCGTTACGGCTCCCCTGTGCCACCGGCATGTTGCCGGAAACGATGGTGATGGCTTCGACTTCGACATCGGGCCATTGCAGCGCCATAAGGATGGCAATGGCGTCATCTGAGGCGGTATCTGTATCGATAATAAAACGGCGCATAGATCAAATTTCGGCCAGACGGAAGGGGTTGAAGTCGGTGTCGTAGTCGAAATAGTCTTCGTTTTCGACACGCTTGAGGGTGTTGATGATGGTGTAGGTAATGGGTGTGAATAGGACTTCGATGCTGACTTTGAAGAGGTAGTTGGCTACGATGAGGCTGAGGGCGATCGCCCAGGGGAAGACGCCCAGCAGGGTGGCGGTAAAAATAAACAAGATGGTGTCAACGCCTTCACCGACAAGCGTGGAGCCGATGGTTCGCATCCACAGCCAGCGTCCTTGCGTGAGCAGTTTCATTTTGGCCAACACGTACGAATTACTGAATTCGCCGGCAAAGTAGGCGACCAGACTGGCGATGATGATGGCGCCACTGCTGACGCCGCCCAAGATCGCATCATAGGCAGCCTGACCGAAGGCACTGGGATCGGCAGCCGCGGGCAGGCCAGGCACCGTCGCGGCCATGCCTTCGTGGATGAATTCCCCCCACAGGGGATCGCCGGGCAGCCTACCCAGCACCCAAAAGGTGACGGACATCAGCAGCGCCATGGCAAAACCCGTCCAGATGACTTTACGACTGCGGGCATAGCCGTAGACTTCGGTGAGGACGTCGCCGAAGATGTAAGCCAGAGGGAAGAGTAAGGTGCCGCCATCGAAGGCCAGACGCAGGCCAAACAGGCTGGTTTTGAGGTCGATGAGCTTGGCAGCGCTGGCAATGTTACTCAGCAGGAGGACAGTCACGAATGCAGCCATGACGATGTCGAAGTAACGGTAACTTTTTCTCATGTGTGGTACGTGAGGCGTGGGGCTCAGTGTTTGTCCAGAAGTAAGCTCCGGCAGGTGGTCAGAAGTGCTGCCAGCACCGAAATATCGGTGACCACCTCCCGGAGGTCGAAAACGGGAACTCATTTTTGCACGCTTCCTAAGCACTGAAGAATCGGCGCCAGGAGACACGCAGCCATAGCATGAGTTGGGCCCAGGGGCTGGGATCAGGCAGGGGGCCGGGTTTGGGCGGCAGAGGTGGGGCTTCGCCCACGCGCAGCAGCCGGGCTTCGGTGATGGCGCCAGCTTCATCGTGATCGATACGGGCGTAGCTGAGGTCGCGGAAATGGCTGTATTTGTCAGGGCGCAGCAACAGCTCTTGCCACACCTGATCGGGAGCGGTGCTGAAGTTTCCATTCCACACCCAGGTGCCAGTATTGAGATAGGTGGCGCCGGAAGGCAATTGTTTCTGCACCCGTTCGTGAATGTGTCCGAACAGCACCACCTGGGCGCTATGTTCCACGGCGATTTTGTCCGCGGCTTCTTCCAGCAATTGCCAGTAGTGCTCGGTAATTTCGCGGGCTCGCAGTTCGGGGGGGGTGTCGGAGGGGGCAGCGGCAATCGTGGGCGGCGGCGTGGGAGCCACTCCTTTTTCGCGCAGGGCCTGTTGCACCTGCGCCCGAAACGCACGGGCAAAATCGGGATCTGTTTGTAGTCGAGCGGCCACCGCGGCTTCTTGCTCGGGGGTGGTTATTTGCGCCAGCAACTGTTCGCTAACACTGACTTCTCCGGGGCCAGGGGCGCCGCTGATCTCGATGAAGATGCCGGGGGCCACCTGCAGAAAGGCCTTGAGCACGCGCAGGGCAAAGTCGGGCTCGAAAGCCAGAGCATAAAAGATGAGGGAGGTCAGCGGATGCACGCCATCGACCCAGGGGCGTTCCCACTCCAGTTTGTTAAAGAAGTGGGTGACGAAATGGGAACCGCTGGGACGTTCGATTTGCTCTGGATGCTTGGGGTCGAAAGGATGGTCGGGATCCGTAAACTGATTGACCGATTCGACATAGGCGTTGCCGTGCTCGGCATAGACACCATCCTTGAAATAGATGCGGGGGCCAAACTGCACCAGATCGGCCTCGGCACTGGTGGCATTCAGTATTTGGCGCAGCCGTTCCTGCACGGCCGCATAGGCAAGCTCGGGATCGTGATTGCCGAAAAGGATGGTCACTGTGCGTCGGGGCAGGCCGGGATTGAGAAAGTCGGACAAGGCCTGAAAAACACCGGGGTGCCATTTGTGCACAATCTCCAGGCGTTGCAGGGCCGCTGCTTCCGAGACATCGGTATAAGCGGACGTCTCGTAGCGTTGGCGAGGCTGGAACACGGCGACTTCCGGAACCTGCAAGAATTCGATCCAGTCGCCATTGATGATGAATTCCATCTCGATGCCCTGCTGGTTGGACTCATTCACCAGGTCATGAATCCAGGCCACGAATTTGGCATCCGAAATAAAGTCTTCCAGCTTGTTGCCTTCGGCATGGCCACCGGCGCCGACATGGGTGTCGCTGATGATGATTTTGGCTTTGCGATACATCAATAATGCTCCTGGGGGATGAGGGGATGACAGAGCCTTGCCTGCGAGGGCAGAATCGCTGATAATGGGAGGCAGGATTCGCAACCTGCAACGTATCATTATAACCAAGGTTCGACCTGAAGGCGAAACGTTCCCATGCATGTTTATCGCTCTGTTCCCGGCATTTTGCTGTTGGCGCTGCTGCTGGGCGCCTGCAGCCATATCGATCTCCCGTTCCTCTCCTCATCCCAGCTTTCCCCTGATCCCCTGGCCCCCTACCGCCCCGCCTTTACCGACGCGGCTCTGCCCGCCGATTTCGACTTCGACGCTACCCCGCGCTATGCCATCGAGCTCAAGGTGGACCCCGAGCAGCGGCAGGTAGAGGGCGTGGCGCGTATTCATTTTCGTAATCGCAGCGGTGCACCGATGAACGATGTGTTCGTGCGCCTGTACCCCAATCTGCCTCAGTTGGTGGGGAGCATGACGCTGACCGGGGTCACGACCCTGCCCGAGCACTTTGTCGTAGGGTTCGCTTTCGCCGTGAACGACAGTGCGGCGCGCATCACCCTGACCGAGCCCTTGCTTCCGGACAAAAGCATTGATCTGGAGATCAAATACAAACTCAGTGCCCCCAAACCCGATCATTCTGGCTACGTGCTCTTTGGCGAAAGCGAAGGTATCCTCAACCTGCCATACGCCTATCCCATGCTACCGGCTCAGACCGGCCTGCCCACGCAGCCCTGGCGGCTGGACATCCCCCCCTCATTTGGCGATATTGCTATCACCGACCCGGCCTTGTATTGGGTGACGGCCACGGTGCCCAGCGAGTATCGCCTGGTGACCACGGGCGTGGAGATCACACACACCACCACGACCCCAGGATGGACTGATCATGTGGTGGTGACCGGTTTGGTGCCGGAGTGGGGCATGACTCTGAGCAAAGAATTCGACGTGGCCCAAGCCACCGTGGATGGCGTGCGGTTGAACAGCTATTATCTCCCAATCGATGAACGGGCGGGGCAAAAGGCCTTGGCGCAGGCTGCGGCCGTGCTACGTGTATACGACCGTCTGTTCCGGCAGTATCCGTTTACCGAGCTGGATATTGTAGAAACCCCCACGCGCTATCTGGGCATGGAGTATCCGGGCCTGAATTATATTGGCCTCGATACCTATCGCACAAACGATGACAGCCAGGAACTACTGGTGGCCCACGAGATATCTCATCAATGGTGGTACAATCTCATCGGCTCCGATCCGTATCGTTATCCCTGGTTTGATGAAGGCCTGGCCGAGCAGAGCACCCTCATTTATGCCGAGACGATCTACGGCCCGCAGGCCGCCGACCGCATCCGCACCCTGCGCTGGCAGATTCCGGTGCAGTGGGCGGTGGATCATGGCCTGGACCAGGCCGTGGGGCAGCCGGTGTCCACCTTCCAGCCAGACAATTACGAAACGCTGGTCTACGCCAAGGCGGCCTTGTTTTTTGATGCCCTGTATCAGACACTCGGCCGCGAGACGTATCTGCATGTGTTGCAAACATTTATCGACCGCTATCGCTTCCGCCGGCCCACCCCGGAGGATTTTCTGCAGGTCGTGACCGAGGTCAGCGGCTATGATCCGCAGCCGTTGTATGAGGCCTGGATTATAGCTGACACGACCCCCCCGCTGCCCGACAACTGACTCTGTGCTTCGTCAATAGGCCCGGAATTGCACGGATGTTGTCCCAGCCCATCACGCCAGGCCGGGGATGCAGCACCCCTGCGCATCCTCAGCATGACAGGCGGGGCCAGGCTGTGTCCACAGAATCCGATAGAACTGGGGAAAAACAGCTTGACAACAAGATACCGAATATGGTATCATTTTGTTATGAATGATTACAAAATCATCATGGATACCAATATACTATTTGCCGGACTTTATTCTTCGACAGGGGCCTCGCATCAGGTGCTTCGGCTCATCGATAGTGGCAAAATAAAGCCTGTCATATCAGTGACTTTGCTATTTGAATATGAGGATGTTTTAAGACGAAACTGCAAAAAACTACAAATATCCGATAGGCAAATTGATGTCATCCTCGATAACTTGTGCGCTCTTAGTGATTTTCAAAAAATCTATTTCCTATGGCGACCGTACCTGAAAGACCCCAAAGATGACCATATTCTTGAAGTTGCAGTGGCATCCCAAACCCAAAGAATTATTACCCACAACCTGAAGGATTTCGAAGGCTCCGAAAAGTTCGGAATCCAGGCAATTCCGCCAAGAAAATTACTGGAGATGACAAGATGAGTGCATTAAGTTTGAGATTGCCGAACTCAATTCATCGTCATATAAAAGAAATTGCTTCGCAGGAAGGCGTTTCTATCAATCAGTTCATTTCGGCTGCTGTAGCTGAAAAGATTTCGGCAATTATGACTGAAGATTATTTGATCCAAAGAGCCACCAGGGCCGACAGAGAAGCATTCAGAAATATCCTGGATAGCGTTCCGGATCGTCCGCCCTTACCGGGGGACGAACGATAATTAGCGTCCTCCGAGCAGTTCGGGATCAGTCTGACGGCTTAGCCAGTTATTCGCAGCGGCGTCCAATCCGTCCGACCATCGACCGCTACCGCTTCCGCCGGCCTACCCCGGAGGATTTTCTGCAGGTCGTGACCGAGGTCAGTGGCTATGATCCGCAGCCGTTGTATGAGGCCTGGATTATAGCTGACACGACTCCCCCGCTGCCCGATAACTGACTCTGTGCTGAATCCTTGAACAAATCAGAAGGATCATGCGATAATTGGGCATCTATGCCAACCCTGCGACAGGAACATAAAATGCCCCCAATAGCCATAGTTGCCGATAGCGGCTGCGACCTGCCGCCAGCTCTGGCGGCAAAATATCAGATTCAGCAGGCGTCCCTGATAGCCCGCTTTGGCGAATACGAACTGCGTGACTCACCCGATACCCGCGCCGAATTCTGGCAGCGTTATGATATCAGCCAGCCGCCGCAAAGTTCGGGGCCATCGGTAGGAGACTGGGCCGAGGTATTTACCAGGGCTTTGCAGACAGCCTCGGAGGTGATCGCCATCACCATCACCAGCAAACACAGCGGCACGTACAACGCCGCCATGGTGGCGGCGCAGGAGTTCGGCGACCGCGTGCATGTGTTCGATTCATGGTCGCTTTCGCTGGGCGAAGGATTGCTCACCCTGAAGGCCGCCGAGATGGCGGCGCAAGGGGCCGCGGCCCAGGCGATTCTCTCGGCCCTGCACGACTGGCGCCAGCGCCTGCGCATCATCATCTTTCTGGATACGGTCGAGGCCGTGCAGCGCGGGGGCCGGCTGGCGCCGCTCATGGTGCTGATCAAACGCATGTCGGCTATTCTATCTATCAAGCCCCTGCTCAACATGGAAGAGGGTGTTTTGGGCTTAGCAGGCACGGTGCGCACGCTGAAAAAAGGCATTGCCCGGGCCGTGGCTCAGATTCAGGATGAAAACGTGTGGGCGGTAGCCGTGGCTCATACGCGGGCATCCGCAGCAGCCAACATGCTGGTGGCCAAAGTGTCTGCCGCCATCCCCTGCGATCCTGCTGATATCCTCCTGGCCGAGGCAGGACCGGCCCTGGCTGTGCACGCCGGCCCGGGGGCGTTTGGCCTGGCCTACATACGTGCTGCCGAAACCGTGCCCTCATGATGCGTCACTTCAGGAATTTGGCAAGGGTGCTGGCAACAGTGCTGCTCTTGCTGATCACCACACTCTCTTCCTCCCGCGCCCTCCCCATTCCTGCCAACGGGTCGCCGCCGCCGACCGCGGCCATCGACGCCAGCATCAAGCAGTGGCAGGCTTTGGCGCCGGGGCAGCGCCCGGCCTGGGGGCAACGCATGGGGCTGGGGGACGATGCGCAACGGCTGCGCCTGATCATCGAATACACTGGGGACCTGCGGTTGCCGGCAGGCGTGGCGGTGGAAGCGCAAAGCGCCGGGCAGGTGCAGGTGCGGGTCGATGCGGCGCAGATACCCATGCTCGCCCGCCTGCCCGGCGTGCAACGCCTTCGCCCCAGCTACCCCCATCAGCCGGCCGGGTTCATCTCCGAAGGCCTGTTTCCCGCCGGACTTTTCCCCTGGCATGCTGCCGGCTGGACCGGGCAAGGCGTTGACGTGGCTGTCATCGACAGCGGATTTGCCGGATATGAGGCCTTGGTAGCCCGGGGGGAATTGCCGGTAGTGGTGGGGCGCAGTTTCCGGGCCGACGGGCGCTGGGACGATGGGGAGCACGGCAGTGCCGTGGCCGAAATACTGTACGATGCCGCTCCCGGGGCGACGTTGCATCTCTATGCTTTTGATACGGATGTAGAACTGGCCAATGCGGTCGATGCCGCCATCCAGGCCGGAGTCGACGTGATTGTGCATTCCATTAGCTGGTTCAACACCGGTCCCGGTGATGGTACAGGGGCATTGGCCGATATCGTGCATACGGCGACGGCAGCGGGTATTTTGTGGGTGAATTCGGCCGGGAATCAGGCCCAAAGCCATTATCGCGGTCGTTTTTTGGGCGATGGCGATCTTTTCCATAATTTTACGGCGGCGGATGAGACCAACGATGTGACCTTGAACACCGGCGATTGGTTATGTGCGTATCTGAGTTGGGATGCCTGGCCCGTGACCACGGATGACTACGATCTGTTGCTGTATCATGGGGCTAATCTGGTGGCGCTGAGTGAAAACGTGCAAGACGGCTCCCAAGCGCCCACCGAAGCGTTGTGCTACCAGGCGACGACCGGCGGCACGTATGAGTTGGCGATACGCCTGGTCGCAGGGAATGTGCATACCCTCGATCTTTTCACTTCGGGTGCCAGCCTGCAGTACGCCACCCCGGCCTGGTCGCTTGCTCAACCCGCGGATGCGGCCGACGCTGTGGCTGCGGGGGCTGTGTTCTGGAATGCCAATGCCGGTTTCGCGGCCGAGTTCTTTAGCAGCCGTGGGCCCACCAGCGATGGCCGGGTGAAGCCGGACATCATGGGCTATGATGGTGTGAGCACGCAGACTTATGGCGTCAGTGATGGCCGTCCCCTGGCCGCGGGGGGCAGCGGATTCTTTGGCACTTCGGCGGCGGCGCCGCATGTGGCCGGGGCGGCAGCGGTGTTACGACAGCGCTATCCTGCCTTGACGGTCTCGCAGTTGCGTGACACGTTGCTCGCGGCCAGTATTGATCTGGGGTTGCCCGGCCCCGATAACACGTACGGTGCGGGCCGCCTGGTTTTGCCGGTGGCCACGCCCACGGCCACGCCGGTGCCGACCACCACGCCCACGTCCACCCGCACGCCCACCGCCATCCCCATGCCCACGGCCACACCCAGCCCCAGCCCATCCCCCACCCCAACTGCCGCCGCCACGGCCACTCCCACTCTCACGCCCACGGCGACACCCATCAGCCCCTGGCTGAACCTGGTCCCGGCCACTTTATTCCTGCATCCGCAGCAGCCGCTGGCCGTGCAGATCGAGTGGGGAAATCAGAACACACCGGACCAATTGCGGCTGCAACTGGCGGGCGCGGCGATTTTTGCGGATCAGAGCCAAAGCATGGCCCTGGCTTTTCTGGACCCCAGCGGCAAGTTCGTGACCCCACTGATAGCGGCTGCGCCCGTGCAGGCAGGAGCGGTTTTCACGCTCAGCGTGCAAACGCAGCTCTCCACCCTGGAGCGTTCGGGGCAGGTGGCCAGGCAGAGCTTTTTACCGCTGTGGCTGCACGTGCAGGTGCCCTGAGCCATTGCTATGTTAGATTCTTTGTTGCGTCCCTGGTTGGGCCTGTTGTTGCTGCTGCTGGCTGGCTGCCAGACGGGGGCGCCACCTGTTCCTGCCCCCCCGGCCACAGCCGTCAGTACCCTCGCGCCCTCGCACACCCCCACAGCATCGCCAACGCCGACCATCCGGGCCACGCGTACGCCTACCCTCACCGCTTCACCCACGCCCAGCGCTACGCCCAGCGCCACACCCACATCCACACCCACTCCCCGGCCAGCCGCATTGCGTGAACAGGCAGAGACTGCACTGCACAATGGCGACTACGCTGCTGCCATTGCTCTTTACGACCAAGTGGTGGCCGCAGAACCATCGCCGGCATTGAAGGCGTTGGCGCAGTGGCAGCAGGGGCAGGCGCGGTGGTACGATGGACAGGAAGAGGCCGCTCTGCAAAATTTCGTGGCCCTGGCCGCGGATACCGCTTTCAGACAGCAGCATCCGCAGGTGTATTATTGGCTGGGGCGAGCGTATGCGGCCGGGAATCAACCTGAGCTGGCGGCTGAAGCCTGGCGCATTTACGCCGAGCAACAACCCATCCTGGGCGGATTAGCCTATGAACGGGCGGGTGACGCCTACGCAGCGCAGGCACAGCCGGTGTCGGCACTGGCGCATTATGAGGTGGCGCTGAAAAGCGGCGTCGGGCTGGTGGCCGAGCTGCGCATCCGCGAGAAGATGGCCCAGGCCAGCCTGCAAATGGATGACGCTGCGGACGCCATTGCCCAGTATCGGGCGATTCTCAATCAGGCTCGCAATCCGGCCTACCGTACGGAGATTTTCTATCGTCTCGGGCAGGCCCAACTGATCGCCAGCCAGGATCATGCGGCCATGCTGAGTTTTCACCAGGCAACCATCACGGCCCCCGATAACGCTTTTGCTTATCTGGCGTTGATTGTCCTGGTGGATGCTGAAGAACCGGTTGATGCTTTGTTGCGGGCCCGCATCGATGTGGCAGCGGGGGCGGTGATTCCGGCCCTGACGGTGTTACGCACCTATCTTGCCGAAGATGAAGGGCATAGTGGTGAGGCGCACGCCCTGATGGCGCAGGCATATGAGCAGTTGGGGCAATATGCACTGGCCACGACGGCCTGGCAAATGCTGATCGAGACGCATCCTGCGGATCAACGCCTGGGCGAAGCCTGGTTGGGACGAGCCCGGGATTTGTGGCGTTTGGGCGATGTGACGGCGGCCCGAGAAGTCTATCTGGCTGCCGCGAATACGGTTGACGACCCCGCCACCGCCGCCAAAGCCCTGTGGTGGGCCGGTGTGCTGGCGGAAAGGGATGAGGACAACTTGGCCGAGGCCGTCCGTGATTTTGAACGATTGTGGCGCCGCTACCCGCAGAGCCGAGAGGCCGGCCGGGCGGGGTTCCGGACGGGGCTGGCGTTTTGGCGGCTGCAGCGCCTGCCGGAAGCACAGGCAGTCTGGCAAGAGGTGGCAGTGGCCGATGCAGGTTTGTGGAGCGCTGCCGCCGATTTTTGGCTGGGTCGTTTGTTGCTGCAACAGGAAGGCGAGGCCGCAGCGCGGGCGCATTGGCGGGGAACGGAAGACCGCTGGGGGATTGAGAATTATTATGGCGTCCGTGCCACGCAGTGGCTGCGGCGCCTCGGCCCGACTCCGATTCCCAGCCCCACCCCCACTCCCCCCCCATCGGATTTGCCGGCCTGGCTGACGACATGGGTGGCCTCTGCGACGCCAATCGATCTTTCGGCGCCTCGCCCCGAAATGGAGCGCCCCATAGCCATGTATCGTGCGGGCGAGCTGCAGGCCGCTTATGCCGTTTTCAGGTCGTACCGTCAGGCGTGGCGAGATGATCCGGTGTACAGCTTGAGCCTGGCCCTGCAGTCCCGCGACCTGGGCTATTATGATATCTCGATTCGGGCGGCGGCGCGGGTGGCATTCCTGTCGGGCATGCCCCTGACGGCGCTGCCGGGCGAGTTACAGCGTTTGATCTATCCTGTGTACTTTCCTGATCTGATCGCCGCTGCTGCCCGGCGCTATGATCTGGATGAGGCGGTGTTGCTGGCGCTGGTGCGGCAGGAGTCGCATTTTGGCACCACGGCGACCAGTCTGGCGGCGGCCAGCGGTCTCACCCAGGTGATCCCCAGCACCGGACGGGCGATTGCCCAGCAATTGAATTTTGCCGATTACAACGAATCCCTGCTATACCGGCCGTATGTGAGTGTTGAGTTCGGCGCTTATTATCTGGCGCAGGGGATTGAGCAGGCAGATGGTAGTGTGATGCAGGCGCTGGCAGGCTATAATGGAGGCCCGGGCAATGCGGCCTTTTGGCGTCGGCAGTCGGGCCCGGATGATGATCTGTTTATCGAGTTGATTAGTTTTGATGAAACCCAGTCGTATGTGCGACTGGTGCTGTGGCAGGCCGAGTTGTATCGACGGTTGTATCCCCATTTGCACTGAGGAGAGTGGCTTATGTTATTGTGTATCGATATTTCGAATGCGGATATTTCTGTAGGTTTGTTGCGGCAGGAGAAGGTGGTGGCGCACTGGCGCCTGGAATCACATGGGGGCCGCACATCCGATGAATATAGCTTGCAACTTCACCTGTTACTGGCACAGCAGCGCATCGCCGCGCAAGAGATCGACGGCATGGTGCTGGCCAGTGTGGTGCCGGCACTGACACCGGTGTGGACGGCGTTGGGAGAGCGGCTGCTGGGGAAGTCGCCCCTGGTGGTGGGGGCCGGGATCAAGACGGGCTTGCAGATACGGCGGGAGGCGCCACGGCAGTTGGGGGCGGATCGAGTGGCCAATGCGGTGGCGGCCAGGGCGCTGCACCCCTGCCCGCTGGTGGTGGTCGATTTTGGTTCTACGACGACGTTTGATGTGTTGGGGACAGACGGGGCGTATCTGGGGCACGTGATCGCGCCGGGGCTGGCGATGTCGGCGGCCGCACTGAGCCGGGATACGGCGCAGTTGCCGGTGGCAGTGTTACAGCGGCCGCCGCGGGTGATCGGTCGCAATACCATCGAAAGCATACAATCGGGCCTGGTGTTTGGGTTTGTGGGGCTGGTGGAAGGCGTCGTAAGCCGTTTGCAGGCGGAACAGGAGACCCCGATGCAAGTGATTGCCACAGGACCGCAGGCGCAACTGATCGTGGCGGAGACGGATGTGTTCGATGCGCTGGAGCCGTGGTTGACGCTGACAGGTCTGCGTTTGATCTGGGAGATGAATGCGCCGGTCTGAGTGTTGGGCCGGTGTGTTTTGTATGCGATTTTGGAAGATCACTCGGTTTTAGGGTATGCTTATCTGGTTTTGATTCTAAAAAAGCGTTTAAACGCTTTTTGAATGCCCCTTAAGGGGCATTTGATCCTGGTTCTTACTGCAGCCCTGCTGTGGCAGGCACCACGAAGTACGGAGGTACCATCTCAGTGAACACGGACCTTTTGGAACGTGCCTCTCTTTTTGCCGATTTCACCACCGAAGAACTGACATCCCTGGCGAAGCATCTGCACCGGCAACAATTTGTTGCTCGCGAATCCATCTTCAGTGAGGGCACCGCCAGTCAGGCTCTTTACATGATCGAGCACGGTGGTGTGCGTCTGAGTGCAGGACCAATCGCACTGGCCACCTTAGGCATCGGCGCCATTTTTGGTGAGGCAGACCTGTTCCAGGGGCGCGAACACAACATTAGCGCCCATACCACAAGCGACACCAGCCTGTTGACCCTGTCAAAGCACGATCTGGAACAGCTTGTACAAGAAAACCCGGCCATCGGCGTCAAACTCTCGCGACGCTTTGGCGAACGCATCGTGCAGATGCTCTCCTATCTGCGGGATGTACGTTTACGCCAGGTCGTCGAATTTGAGTCGCTCACCGATGACGAACTCACGCACATCGCCAACCAACTCTCCCTGGTATCCTTCCACCCCGACCAACCTCTGTTCGAGGTCGGTGATCCGGTGGAAGCTCTTTTTATGATCGAAGAGGGTCTTGTTCGTATTCAAAAACAAGACCACTACATCGAAATCGGACCGGGAGAACTGTTGGGCCTCATGGCCCTGCTGGCCGATAAAGGCCATTTCGACAGTGCTCGCGCTGTCAGCGAAACCCTGGCCTGGGAACTTTCCCGCCCTGATTTCGATAGCCTGGTCAGCACGGATCCCGACTTGCGTGCCCGCCTCAGCCAGACTCAGTACTCGCCCCTCACCGCTGCCGATCGCAAATTGGCGCTCGAACGTCTGCGTGCCCTGCCTCTTTTCGCCGATGCCAATGACGAGATCATGCAGAAAACCGCCGAGCGCCTGTTGCTCAAGCACGTGCCCGCCTCCCAGATCGTGTATCGGGAAGGCGATATGGGCGATGCCCTGTATCTGGTCGACTCCGGCCGCGTCGAAATTGTCAGCAGCGCCGCCCGCAACGGCGAAGTCTTGGCTCGCATCGGCGCTGGCGGCTTCTTTGGCGAGATGGCACTGCTCACGGGCCGCAGTCGCACCACTGGCGCCCGTGCTGTCGAAAACACCAACCTCTGGGCGCTGTATCGCCGCGATTTCGATCAACTCGTGTCGGCGTATCCGGCGTTGGGGCAGGCTCTGAGCCACATTCTCAAGGATCGGCTGGCAGAAGTAGGGGATAGCTTTGCCGAAAAGCATCTGCGCCCCCTCAACCTCTTCAATGGCTTCGACAAAGAACAACTCGAAGAGGTCGCCGAACAACTCCTGCCTGCACGGTATCGCAGTGGCGAAGTCATCTACACCACCGGCAGCCCTGGCGATCGTCTGCACTTGATCGAAAAAGGCGAAGTCGAACTGATTGGCCCCCAGGGGCAGATGGTGACACTCAACGACGGCGACTTCTTCGGGGAATCGGCCCTGCTCAGCGGCGAGGCCTATCAAGACAGCGCCCGTGCCCTGCATGACGTAGAACTGTGGCAACTGAGTCGCGACAACTTCGAAAGCCTGATGTTGAAGTACCCCATCATGGGGTTCAACCTCAGCCGCGAACTCAGCCGCCGGCTCTATCGTACTCGCCCCGCGGAGGCCGAAACCACACGGGTCGCAGCGCCTCAGATCACCCCGCCGGCCCCGCTGCCCGTACCTCCGGCGCCGGTCAGCGCCTCGCCCACACAGCGGATTGCCGTCCGTCCCCGGGCCGTCCCCGTCGCCGGTCCCCGTCCGGGCCTGCTCGCCTCGTTGGGACTGTGGTATCGTGGTCTCTCTCGGGGCGCCAAAGCCCGGCTAGTGCTGGTCACCTTGTTGCTGGCCTGGCTCATCGGTGTAGCCTTGCCGGCCACGGTTGTCAAAGCTTTGCAAAACTCAGCGGCCGGGAATAGCGTCATGCAGATTCCGCATCTGGCTGTGGCTTCGGCCGACAATAGCCTGGCTCCGGTAGCCGTAGCACTGGCCAACCGCTCTGTCAATCAGCAAGGCCTGGCGCCCACGGCCACCTACACCCCCGTGCCCACCAATACCCCCATTCCCACCGACACCCCCACGCCGACGTTCACCCCCACTGATACCCCCACCCCTACGGATACCCCCACCAATACACCATCTCCCACCCTCACAGCCACACCCACCAACACCCCCGTGCCGCCCACCGCGACACCCCGCCCGCGTGTGAAAGCTGTGGCGCCCACGGCCATCCCCAAACCCGCCGTGCAATACAGCCTCATCAAGATGCGGCGTCTCGATCCCTGCGAAAATCGGGGCAAACATGATATCTACGCCCGGGTTGTCGACGCTGCCGGGAACGGCGTCAATGGTGTGTGGTTGATCCAGGCCCCGGCCAACAACGCCGGCCAAATCCTGGATAAGAAGCAGACCGAAAACAAAGACTACTGGATCCTGCAACGAGAGGATGGCCGGGCTGACTTTGGCATGTACAAACACGCCGAATACATGGTCTACGTCTCGAACGACGGCGCCAACCCTGCCAGCACCGATATTGCCTTACCGTTGCACACCAACTTCACCGACGAAGCGCAATGCGCCCAGGGCGGTGGTGGCAACACCCTGTTCCACAATTCATTCGAAGTTGTCTTCCAGAAGAACTACTAGAAGACCCCGGCCTCTGCCAAGCAAAGACCCCGGCGCTGTATAGCGGTCGGGGTCTTTTATTGGGTGGGGGATCAGAACCGGGCCCGGGAGCGTTTACTCGCTGAGAGCGCCGCGACGCTCCGCCTCGGCCGTTAATTTATCGAGCACCGCCTTCATCACATCTTTGGGCAGACCAGCGCTGCGGAGCTGGTTGCGCAGATACTGCTTGAGTTGTTTGATGTGTAGCACGGGTACCGAAGCACTCTGCACGTCCAGGTCGGCCTTTTCGTGCGTGAATACCACCAGCGGATGCACCTCGACTGCCGGGCTGGATGTCTCGCCTTCATTCAGCCAGACTTCCAGCTTCTGCGCCATGTCAGTCGCCTCCTGAATCGGCATGCCCGGCGTCTCCTGACCAAAGGCAAAAATCACGCGGCGCCAGCTAAACGGCTGCTTGACCCTGTCATCGATTATCGAGAGATTGCCATCCATATCGCGGGTCACCAGCGTATAGACCCCCGCCGGGCCGGCAAAAACCAGATCAACCGGTGTGCTCCAGGCAAAAAGATGGTTGCGGTCATCGAAGCCCTTGAGCGCTTTGGCCACCGATTCATCGGGCCGGGGCGAACGCTGATAACGACGGATGTTGTGATTGCCAATCTGACCCAGCAGAAAACCTATCAACAGGCTCACCATCGACACAATCAGCCATCCTCCCCCCAACAGCCATTGCGCCAGGGCCGAAGTGCCGAGGGGGTTGCCACTTTTAACCCAACCGGCGATCAAACCGGGTGAAAACGAAGCCAGCATGCCCATCATGAGGATGAGCAAACCGACAAAACTAGCCCGGCGCCCAAAGGTTGCCCGGCGGGTGATGTATTTGGTGTTAACGTAATTACGCATGAGTATCCTAGTAAGAGGGGTGGGGTGAATTTATTGGCGATATTTAGCTACGACCAGACAGGCATTTTGCCCGCCCAGGCCAAACGAATTGGAAAGGGCAATGTTGACCGGCTGTTCGCGGCTGACATTGGGAACATAATCTAAATCGCAGTCGGGATCGGGGTTTTCGTAGTTGATGGTGGGGTGCAGACGGTCTTCCTTCACGCTCATGGTCACCACCAGCGCCTCGATGGCGCCAGCGCCGCCAAATGAGTGGCCGATCATCGATTTGGTAGAATTGATGGCCAGCTTGTAGGCATGTGCACCGAAGACCTGTTTGATGGCGTAGGTTTCTGTTTTATCATTCAGGATCGTGCTGGTGCCGTGGGAGTTGATGTAATCGACATCACCGGGTTGAATATCGGCATCTTGCAATGCCCAGCGCATAGCCCGCTGCGCCCCCAGGCCATGGGGTTCGGGGGCAGCCACATGGTAAGCATCGGCTGATGCCGAATGTCCCAAGATCTCGGCGTAGATCGTGGCCCCGCGCGCACGGGCATGCTCAAGTTCTTCCAACACGAACACAGCCGCACCTTCGCCGATGATGAAACCGTTGCGCTTAGCATCGAAAGGCCTGCTGGCCTTGTGTGGGGGATCGTTGCTGGTGGAAATCGCTTTCATGGCTGTGAAACCGGCGAAAAACATATCCCCAATCAATGCCTCGACCCCGCCCGCCAACACCTGATCCGCGGCCCCGCGGCGAATCCACTCGGCGCCTTCGCCCAAAGCCTGCGTGCCAGCAGCACACGCTGTGACAACCGTGTTCAGAGGGCCCAGCGCCCCGAAACGACGGCTGATGTGGAAGGCCGGCATATTCGGCAGGCCACCCACCGCGGTCATGGGCCGCACGCGGTAGGCGCCGCGTTTGACCGCAGCTTCCACCGCATCCTGATAAAGCTCAAAACCGCCCAGACCGGTGCCAATGATCACGGCTGTGCGTTCCCCCAGGGGGGCATCCGTAAGCAGCCCGGCATCCTGCAGGGCCTGCGTGGCAGCGCCCACGGCAAATTGCGAACAGCGGGCCATGCGGCGGATTTCCTTGCGCTCGATATAAAGCGAGGGATCCCAGTTTTTGACTTCGGCGGCAATGCGGGTGGGGTAAGGGCTGGCGTCGAACAAGGTGACATAGTCGATGCCGGAGTGTCCGGCCAGTAAATTTTGCCAGGTTTCGTCGGCGTTGGCGCCTACTGCAGTGATGGCTCCCATGCCGGTGATGACCACGCGACGACGGTGATTGGTTGGATTCATAGCGCTCCTTTTGCTGCATAAAAACAGGTCATAATTCTCCACGTGCCCAGCAGTTCTCGCTGAGGGTGGTGGTGGGGAATATGACGAAGATGGATAGAAAAAACAAGCATCGGCACCTCGCTAGCGACGAACGCTGGCTGCCACTTCGGTTCGCACGCGTTCCAGCATGTTGGCTTCGACCAGTTGGGCGGTGTTGCGCAGGGCAAAATACACGCGATCACGACGCGAGCGGCCATGCCCGACCGTGACAATGCCGTTCAGGCCTAAAAGCAGCCCGGCGCCATATTCGCGATCATCGAGTCTGGCGCCGGCGGCCTTAAACGCGGGCCGGGCCAGGGCGGCTCCGATCTTGGCTACAGGCCGGGCCATAATTTCAGCTTTGATCACCTGCATCAAATAGCTGGCAATCGCTTCCGCCAACTTGATCACAATATTGCCGGTGAAGCCATCCGTAACGATCACATCGGCGGCGCCGGCGATCATCTCTTTGGGCTCGACGACTCCGATGTATGCTTCCCCCAGCAACTCAGCCAACAAAGGCTCTGTGGCCCGGGTGAGTTCTTTCCCCTTGCCTTCTTCTTCACCATTCGAAAGCAGTGCCACTTTGGGCTGTTCTTTTCCCAGCCGGGCCTGCGCATAAATGGCGAGCATTTGCCCCCACTGCGCCAGCCATTCCGGTTTACAATCAGGATTGGCGCCGATGTCGCCCAGGATAAAAAGCCCCTTGGCGCAGGGGAAGGGTGTTGTCAACACAGCCCGGTGTACGCCGGGGATGCGGCGAAAAACCATGTGCCCGGCCGTGAGGGCGCCGCCGGTATGTCCGACGGTGCAAAACGCATCCGCCTCGCCCGCCTTCACCAGGCGCATACCCACCGCCATCGAATTATCGCGTTTGCGACGAGCGGCCATGGCTGGTTTTTCATCCATGCCAATGCTTTCGGAGGCGTGGACCACCACCAGATCGAGGCCAGCAATGTCGTGCTGAGCCAATTCGGCCTGGATGATGTCTTCCAGACCGGTCAAAATAACCGTATGTCCGCTGCGACGGGCATAATCGACGGCCCCGGCTACGGTTTCGGTGGGAGCATGATCGCCTCCCATGGCATCAAGAACGAGTTTCATAACGGGTCAATCACTTACAGCATAAGCTGCGATAGCCAGGGTTCCGGGTCCGGCCAGCGAACCCAGAACCGGCCCGAGTTCAACGATTTGCAATTCTTTGACGTTGAGACGCTGTTGCACGTCTTCGGCAAAAAGCTCAGCTTCGTGAGGAACATTGGCATTGATCACCGCGACTCGCAGGGGACGGTCTTGGGCCCAGTCGGCCATACGATTCAGCAACTCACGTTTGGAGCGCTTGCGGCTGCGCACGCGGCCAGCCAACTCCAACACACCATCCACGAACTCCAGCAGCGGTTTGATGCTGAGCAGACTGCCCACCATGGCGCTGAGAACAGGAGCGCGGCCACTGGCGGCCAGATATTTGAGCGTATCGATGACAAGGATGATTCTGGTGGCCGCGCCGGCGCGCTGCATTTCGGCCAGAATGGCGTCAGCATCCGCACCTTGTTGCGCCAATTCGGCGCCGGCGATGATCTGCCAGGCTGAACCCATCGAGGCACTCAGCGTGTCGTAAGGGTGAATCTTCTTGTGGGGGCACAAAGCCACAGTCTGCACCGCACTACTGTACGTGCCGCTTAACTTCGATGAGACGGCTGCGATGATGATCTCGTCTTCGGGCACTGCATTCACAGCATCGGCGAAGTCCTGAGGCGTGGGTTGGGAGGTGGTGGGCAGGTGTTTTTCCGATTCCAGGCGGCGATAGAATTCGGCATCCGTGATATCGACACCATTGCGCAGAGACGTACCGTCGGCAAAATTCACCCAGGCAGGCACAATGATAATGCCCAGGTTTTTTTGGTAGGACTCGGGCACATTACAACTTGAATCGGCAAGAATACGAATAGACATAATAGCATTACCTGGGAGGTGTGTGGTGGGTTGATAAAATAGAGAACAAAGATAATAACACGCCAGGCACGAAGGGGTTGCGTTGTTGACTCTTGCCCAGAGCGCACGCTCTCATTGTAAAAGAAAACAGCAGCGAACGGCAACTTGGGCCGGGCAAACCCAGCAATTTCAAATATGAAAAACGCTATCGGGTACTTTTGGCTCTTTTGGGACTCAGGGGGTACTCAATTCAGACCTCCGGGAGATGCGGTTGAACCACATTTTTCTATTGTGTCACCCTGGCGGAGCCTTGTCACCCTGAGTGAAGCGAAGGGTCTGGCGGTACATGGAACGATGAGATGCCCTTCGGCTGCTCTCAGGGCAGGCTTCGCTGGTGTTGGTTGGTGGGATATGCGTTCAGGTGCTGCGTGGGTTGGCGTCGTAAAAGAGGATTGCGGTTTCGACCCACTCAGCATGACAGTTTCAGATGTCGAAATGGAAACGATCAGGATCTTTCCCCCAGGCGCTCATGGCGGTCCAGGCTGTCGATCAATGCCATATCTCCCTCTGCGATCTCAAAATCGAAGATGTCGGCATTGCTGCAAATACGGTCTTTATTGGCGGACTTGGGGATCGTCACGATGCCCCGCTGCATCATCCAACGCAAGGTGATCTGAACCGGATTCTTGTCATATTTCCGCCCCAGTTCGACCAGCTCTGGCACCTCCAGCACGCGCCCTTTCATGAGAGGACGCCAGGCCTCCAATTGGATGTTGTGCTCCCGGCAGAAAGCTTGCAGCTCAGGTTGCTGCAAATAAGGATGAAACTCGACCTGATCCACCATGGGGACGATACGAGCCCCTGCCAGCAGGTCTTCCAGATGATGCACCAAGAAATTGCTGACGCCGATGGCCCGGGCCCGGCCACTCTCATAGATCGTTTCCAGGGCTCGCCAGCTTTCCTTGTACCGGCCCGGCACCGGCCAATGCACGAGATAGAGGTCCACGTAGTCCATCTGCAAACGCCCGAGACTGGCATCGAAGGCTTTCAGGGTCGTATCATAGCCCTGATCCCCATTCCAGACCTTGGTCGTGACAAAGATTTCTTCCCGGGGCACGCCGCTGTGCCTGATGGCCCGCCCCACGCCGCTTTCGTTGCCATAAATCGAGGCCGTGTCGATATGCCGGTAGCCTGCTTCCAGAGCCCAGCGCCCAGCATTCTCGACGGCGCCGCCTTCAGCCAGATACAGCACGCCCAGGCCCAACCAGGGCATTTTGGTTCCGTTATGTAAAACTGCTGCATCCGTTATACTTCGGATCACAGTTGCCCTCTCAACCTGGCAAGTGTCTGGAAATCGGGCTTGACGTGCTCGTAAATGCTCTTGTAAATCGCGAAGTATTCCATGTACTGCTCATGATGGCCGGGAATGGGCTCCATACGATCGATGGTCTCCGCCCATTCTTTGGCCCCGGCATAATCCTCGAAAATGCCCGTGGCCACGCCCGCCAAAACGGCATCGCCGAAGGGAGCGCCCGTGCGCCGCTTGACGAGCACCGTCGGCACATTGAACACGTCGGTGATGATCTGGCGCCACAAGGTACTCACAGCCCCGCCTTCGTTGAGGACGATGGGCGTGCTCAGCCTGAGACCCGATTGTTCGATCAGTCGGTAGGAATCATACAGGGCGTAGGCCACAGCCTCCATCATGGCCCGCACAAGGTGACCTTTGCCATGGTTCAAGGAGAGGCCAAAGATCACGCCGCGGGCAGTGGTATCCCAAATGGGGGTACGCTCTCCCATCAAATACGGTAGAATCACCAACCCATCACTGCCCACAGGAATTTTGGCCGCTTCCATGTTCAGCAGGTCATACGAACTGATTCCCAATACCCGTTCTACTTCGATTTCATACTGTGAAAACTGGTCGCGCAGGTAACGAATCGATTGCCCGCCGGTGGTGGTGGAGGGGATGGTCATGTAGGTGTGTTGTGAGTCGATGGTGAAGGGCAAGTTGATCATCGAGAGACCGACGTCGGAATAGGCAAAGTCGATATTCTTGAAGATCACCCCGAAATTACCCACCGTCCCCAGATTGCTCATGATGTCGCCCTCTTCGATGATGCCGGCGGCAATGCAACTGGCATTGAAGTCCACCTGCCCGGCTGCTACCGGCGTGCCTGCTGCCAACCCCGTCGCTGCGGCGGCTTCCGACGTCACCTCACCGATGATATCTTCGCAGCGATGGAGCGCGGGAATCAGATCGGGACTGATGCCGATTTCGTCCAGCAGGCCGGCATCAAAACGCTCCTCAGCCAGATGATAGGCCACGCCGTAAAAGGGGGCAGCGCTGTAAGTACTCACCCGCTTGCCCGTCAGCATCATGGTGATAAAACCATCGATGGTGAGGGCTTTATCGATGCGGGCGAAGGAATCGGGCCGGTTGCGCTTTTCCCACAGCAGATTCACGATGGCGGGGTGGTCCTCGATACGATTGGCGGTGATGCGCTTGATGCGCTCTTCGCCAATATGTTCCTTCAACCACGCCACCTCGCGGGTGGCCCGACGATCCATCAAATTATACGCCCGATGAATGGGAGCGCCCTGTTTGTCAACCATGACCATCGAAGGCAAGGCGGATGACACGGCCATACCGCGAATATCCCTGGAGTCGATCCTCGCTTTAGCCAGGCACTCCTGAATCATTTCGCAACAGACCGACCAATAGCCCATCGCCTCATGCTCCGACCAACCAGGTTTTTCGTGAAAAAAGGGATATTCACGAAAAGCGAACCCTAAAACATCACCATTGACATTGATGATGGCGGCCTTAGCGCCCCCCGTACCATAATCGATTCCTAAAAGAGTATCAGACATGATGATCAATCCTTCCGTTTGCAGTAAGATCGGTTGAGAGAACAGGAGAATGTGTCTCGCTGCCGAGCAACTGGGCAGCGGTACGATCGTCAGTAACCAGCACGTCGATGTGCTTTCCCAGCAGGGCGCCCCGAATCACATCAAACTTGCCGTCCCCGCCGGCAACCCCAATACGACGCGGAATCTTTTGTAGTTGCTGCAAGCTGAGGCCGATTGTACGGTCGTTGACTTCGTGCTCCATGGGACGACCATTGCGGTCGAAAAAGCGCAGGGCCAGGTCGCCCACGGCGCCATCGTTCATAAACTGGACTATCTCTTCCTTGCTGAGAATATCCGATTGCGCCACGACCGAGCCATGTAGGGGGATGCCCATGCCGAGCAAAGCAACATCTGCCTGTTCCCCCAGGGCCAACGTGCCCCCAATCTGAGGATCCTCCATGAGGGCATCACGCACTAACTTGCTGCTGACCACACCAGGGGCCGGGAGCAACCGCAGTTTGGCATTGAATGTCTGTGCCATGCGCCGCGCCAGGTCTGTGCCGTGTACTTCCGCCTCTGGCCGTCCCAGGCCGCCCAAAAGCTGGACGACGGTTAAATCGGGCCAGTTCATTACGGGCAATGCATCAATAACGGCACGAAGCGTTGTGCCCCAGCTTAACCCCACGATCTCGTTTCCTTCCAGACAACGCACCAGGTTTGCTGCTGCGGCGACGCCCAATGCCGAAACGACGCTGGCCTGATCATACCGGTCAGGGGTCACGATCACGGCTTCCAGCAAATCATAATGCTTCTCCAGCGCTCGTTCCAAGTCGGCGTTGGAGTCGACTGAGGGCACAATCGTAATCTGAACGATTCTCTCATCCCGCGCCTGCTGCAAAAGGCGCGAGACTTTGATACGGGAAAGCCCCAGGCGTTGACCGATCTCACGTTGGGTCAGCCCATCCTCGTAGTAGGCGTGGGCAACTTTGTATAGGATTTTTCGCCGCTCGGAATCTGCTGCCATTTACAGCCTCACTGAGCAAATGAACGGAGATGAACAATTGTTGCCAGAGATCATACCTCTCTGGCGAATATTTGTCAAATGTTCACTACTGTACATATGTTCAATTTGGTCTTGACATCATCGACAAGTTGTGCTACACTGGTGACACGTGTCACCTTTTACGTGTCACCGTTTAGCCCCTAAAACATGACCGATCTTCTCTTGAGAAAAGGTTTCAATTCACATGAAAACCAGGCCGACCAGCAAAGAAGTAGCCGAATTAGCCGGGGTATCGAGGACGACGGTTTCTTATGTCCTCAATAACAAATCGGGGGGGAATATTCGCATCAGTGAGGAAACACGCGCGAAAGTATGGTCGGCCGCCGAACAACTCCAATACCATCCTATTGTGGCGGCGCAGATGCTGCGTACAAATCGCTCAAACATGCTGGCGGTCATGGTGCCAAGGGTTGAGAATCCTTTCTATCCTCACTTCGCCCGGGCCATACAAGATGCGGCGGAGCAAGCAGGTTTTGAGGCCATTATTTACAGCACGAACAACGAATTGGCCCGGGAAAAGAAATTCATGAACGTCATCCTCAGCCGGGGCATCGATGGCGTGGTCATGCAAACCTATCAATTGCACAGCGATGATCTGGAGACGTTGGTTTCGGCCAACGTCTCTGTCGTTATACATGGTGAAACGCCCACGCATCCTTTTGTCGACAACATCGTGATGGACGAGGCCCGGGCGGTTCAGGAATTGGTGACCTATCTCATCCAAAAAGGGCATCGGCGTATCGCCACCATCGCCGGGCCGGAAGAAACCTGGGCCGGGCGATTGCGCAAGGACGCGTATCTGACAACGCTGCGGGCACATGGCATCCCCATCGACGAGTCGTTGATCATCACGGCAAAATACCGGCGGGGCTTTGGGGCCAGAGCCATGCAATCGCTGCTCGAACTGGACCGCCCTCCCACCGCCGTCTTCGCAGCCAACGACTTTTTGGCCGTCGACGCCTTGCTGTACGCGGTGGATGCGGGACTGAAGATTCCTGACGATGTCGCCATCGTCGGTTTCGATGATATTCCCGAAGCTATCATTGTACGGCCACGGTTAACCACCGTCCGCAAAGATGTAGAAATGATCGGCGCCACCGCCGTCAGGATGTTGATTGAACGGCTTGAGAGCGAGGAACCGTTGCCGGCGCGTGTGGAAATATTGCCGCATCGTATCATCGTGCGTGATTCGGCGTGAAAGATGCGATCTGGCTCTCAGATCTCTATATCCTCTCCACCACCTGCCGAAATGACTCAAGGAGGTGCGATGTATTGAAGTCCAGACCAGTCATTTTGACTGAAAGACACAGTAAAATCTCTTTCCAACCTACTCAAACCTCTACAAAGGAAGCAATCATGGGTACTAAAAAAACGATGTCGCGCCGAGAGTTTTTACGTGCTATCGGCGTAGGAACTGCCGGGCTTGTCGTTGTGGCGTGCGCGCCAGCAGCACCTGCAACCGGAGGCGAATCTGTCACAACACCGGCGCCGAAAGCAACCGCCCCGCCTGCTGCAAAGAAACAGGTCGAACTCTTTTGGCACATGACGGAATATGAAGGCTGGGCCAATGACATCATGAAGCCCCTCTTCGAAGAACAAAATCCTGATCTCGAACTCACCTGGACCTTCGTCAACGATCCGGAGAACGAGACGGTTCTCGCCAATCGCATGGCAGCCGGAAATCCGCCCACACTGTTCGTGAACATCGGCGGCCCGGCCATTCAATGGCTCAAAGACGATCTCCTGGTCGATTTGTCGCAATTCCCCGAACTGAAAGAAAATTTAAACCATTTCCCGGAAAGCGCATGGCAATTCACTCGCATGGTGCGTGAAATCTCCGGTCATGAACGCTCCGGTATCTGGGGGACGCCCACCATGAAGGTCATGACCGGCGTCTTTTATGACAAGAATCGCTTTGACGAACTCGGTCTTGGCCCGGCCACGACCTACGATGAGTATTGGGACTTGCTGGCTGCACTCGAAGACTCCGGCAAATTCCAGCATGCTGTAGCCTGGGGCAACCACCGCTGGATGTTTTTCAACAACTTCTGGCAGATAGCGAATGCACTGATCGGCCACGACGTCGGCGAAGGCATATTGACGGGCAAGTATAAACTCGACAGCGACGAGATGACCGAGGTATGGCAATACTACGAGAAAATCGCCCAGAACGGCTACGCCGATAAGGACTGGATGTCTAACGAATGGGGCATCACCGAGTCGAATTTCGCCAACTGGAAATACGGCGTCATCTTACAGGGGCCGTGGGTGTTTGGTTCGTATACCAAGATTAACCCCGAAGTGGAACTGCGACCATTCCCCTTCCCCACCAAAGATGGTAACAACCGCGCCTGGGTCGGCTTCCTTGAAGACCGCAATTGGTGGATGCCGAAGATTTATCCCGACCGGGATGTCCAGGTGCGGGCGATGGAATGGATCACCAGCGAATCATACGCCGACCACCAGCTCGAAGACGCCGGCATCATGCCCATGTACGAGAAAAAATACAAGGGTGATTCGCCCGTAATCAAGTACATGGACGCACAGGGCTTCCCGATAGCATCGCAGGCCAACGACACCGCCAACCTCTTTGTGCCTCCGGGCAAACAGGGATTCTATCAGTTCGGTTTCGAGAACCTGCCCAAACTGACCAGCGGCGAATTGACAGCGGCCGAGTACGGCACGATGTTCGAAGATTACTACAAGGCATTCCGACCGACGTAGCAGCATTTTTCACTCATTATTTCTCTCACATACGCCCCCTCTCTCACTTCACTATCCGAAAGAGAGGGGGCGCATCGTGTCGACATCTATTCTGGAGCGCACCATGCAAAATGCTCAGCAGTTCGCCTCGTCGCCATCGCGGTTGCAGCGGCTGAAGTACCGACTACAAGGAGATGTCTGGCAGTATTTTCTGATGGCTCTGCCGGCATTGGTGATCTACATCATCTTTTCGATATATCCTGTTATCAGCGGTTTGCAAGTGGCGATGACGGACATGTTAGTCGTCGGGACATCGTATCATTTCGTCGGGCTAGCCAACATCACCGATTTGCTATTCGGAGGCGGCCCGAACTCGGCTAAATTCTATGAGGCCCTGATGTGGACGGCGATCTACTGGCTGGGCAACTGGGTGATGATCTTCTTGTTGGGCTTTATTCCTGCTCTGATTCTTTACGAGAAAATCAAGTTTAAGTACGCTTTTCTTGTCGTGGTGTTTCTGCCGTACGTGATCAGTAATCTGGCTCTGGGGTTCCTTATGCGGATGATCCTCGATCCCACGATTGGTCCCCTCAATTGGTTATTGTTGCAGTCTGGGATCATCGCCAAGCCGATCACCTTCCTGGGGGAAGGATGGCCAGCCAGTCTGACGATGATCTTGTTGACTGGATGGAAGTTCGCCGGCTTCAACGCAGCGATATTTCTTGCCGGCTTGGTCGCAGTTCCTACAGATACCATCGAATCGGCCAAGGTCGACGGCGCCAACTATTTCCAGACGCTTTTTAGAATAATGCTTCCACAAATGTGGCCAACGATTATCACCGCCAGCGTCATTACCTTTACGGGAACGTGGCGTCTTTTCGATATCCCCGTAGCCTTGGCCGGCAGCACCGCCGGGGGCATCAAGAGCCTGGATGTCCTGGCTGTGGTATTCTATCGCTGGGCCTTTTCGACGGTCGGATTTGGTTATGCGTCGGCAATGATGGCGATCGTCGGTCTCATTTTGTTCTTCGGCTCTCTCATTCAAGTGGCGGTGCTACAGAGAACCTCCGTCGAGTACTAAGGAACATTACTCATGCTTCATCCTCGCAGTCGAGTCTTCATTTTATTCTATCTATTCATGGTGATGCTCGTCATTGTGACTCTGTTTCCCTTCTACATCATGGTAGTGGGGGCATTCAAAACGCAACAGGAAATCAATAGTAAGCCACTCGGCCTACCCGGCGAAGTGGAGGTGAGCCCGAACATCCGTTGGCAGTACATCATGGATCAGACGCCAATAGATGTGCAGGATTTCTTGCAGAAATTTGGATTGAAAAAACGACCGGCCTCGTATCAAAAGATATCGGAAATCGCTCGTAGTCCAGAACAACTGGAAGAGATAAAAGAATATGTGGGAGGAACATTACGCCTGGCAAGCATCAAGTTGGTGTGGCAACGAGGACGTTTGTTACAAGCACTGTCAGTTACGTTTTTCGTCGTGTTTGGCAGCGTGGTGATTCTCTCTATCGCGGCCGGCATGGCGGCTTATCCCTTGTCGCTTATGCGTTATCGCCTCTTCCATTATATTTTACTCATCTTCATCGTGGGTCTGACGCTGCCACTCATGCTGGGCCTGCTTCCTCTCTACATTATGCTTGACAAGACCGGCATGTTGGGGAATCCCATCGCCCTGATTTTGATCTATTCCGGCGTGCGCATGCCAATGACGATCCTGATCTTTCTTGCCTTCTACAGTACAATACCGTCTGAACTGGAAGATGCTTCCAAAATCGACGGAACATCCCGCTTTGGCTATTTCTTCCACATCCTCCTGCCTCTGTCCAAAATACCTATTCTGACAACTTTCGTCATTAGTGGCACCTATGTGTTCAATGATTACATGACGCCACTGCTATTTATGACTGATCCGGTGTGGACGACAGTTCAGGTGGCGCTTGCACGATTTGTGGGCGCACAGACATGGTTCTTCGGCCCAATTTTCGCCGGCGTATTCATCGCCTCGTTGCCGATGCTGATTATCTACCTCTTTATGAATAGAATATTTATTACCGGCATGATGGCTGGTGTTACGAAATAGTTTAAATGCTCAAATCATTCACATCAGGGAATCAAATCGCTGGTAAGGATTACGCAATCATGGAAAAACAAAACATTCTCTTGATTATCTCCGATCAAATGGTCGCTCGGCTGATGGGAACTTATGGTCATCCCGTCGTTAAAACCCCAAACCTGGATCGGTTGGCCGCCGAGGGGGTGAGATTCGATAGCGCTTACTCACCCTCGCCCATCTGCTCCCCCGCCCGCCAGTCGCTAATCACGGGTACCTATGCCTCCAATATCAACTGCTTCGACAACGCCTCCATTTTGGCGTCAGATGTGCCCACCCTTAACCATTATCTCTCCATCGCCGGTTACGACACTGTACTTTCCGGTAAAATGCACTTTATTGGCCCCGACCAACTTCATGGCTTCGAAAAACGTCTGACGACCGAAGTATTTCCTGCCGACTTTAGCTTCCTCTCCCAGCGACCGCAAACGGGGGTGATCGACGATTATGCCCAGTTCCATGAACAGCCTATCGCCGTCGACTACACCACCGCCGGCGTTCACCAGTGGAGCATGCAACTCGACTACGACGAAGAAGTGCATTTTCGGACACTTGAATATCTACGCTCGAAACGGAGCCAATACACAGGCACCCTGCAAAAAGACCTTCCGCATCGCGATGAGCGCCCCTTCTTTCTTTGTGTCTCCTATTGCCACCCGCACGAACCATTCCATGTCACACAAGAACTTTGGGATCTGTACGAGGACGAGGTCATCGACCTGCCGGAGTGGCCGGAGGATTTGGCCGAACGTGAGCATGCCATGGACCAAATGCTCAACACCTTCCACGGCACGCACCGGGTTGATCTTGAAGATAAAGAGGCACTATACAACATGAGACGAGCCTACTATGGGCTCATCACCTACGTCGATCGGAAGGTGGGCGAGCTATTACAGGCACTGCAGGACTACGGCCTCAGAGAAAACACCCTGGTCGTGTTCACCGGCGATCACGGAGACATGCTGGGCGAGCGGCGCATGGTGCAAAAACGCTCCTTCTACGAATACTCCTCCCAGGTTCCCTGGATTATGTCCCACCCCAACCTGGGCGTCAACGGTGCTACCGTACAATCGGCGATCTCGCTGGTTGATCTCATGCCCACCCTCCTCGATTATATCGGCTACCCGGCGGAGGATATCGCCCCCATCGACGGCCACAGCGTGTTACCTCTGTTGCAAAACGAAGAACCAGATCGTACCGTCTACTCTGAGCTGCATAATGAGGGAGTCAACACGACCTGCTTCATGGTGAGGCAAGGAGATTATAAGTATATCCACGTCACCGATTATGAACCACAACTTTATAATGTGGTGGAAGACCCGCAAGAGTGGCAAAATCTGGCTGGCCAGCCAGAATATGCTGAGTTGCAGAAAACCTTGCACGCCCGCCTGATGGAAATATTCGATCCGGCAGATATCGAACAGCGGGTGAGCACAAGCATCATTCATCGTAATATCATCCAGAAAGCCATGCAGATTACAGCTTTGCCCAAGTGGGATTATCAACCGTTCTTCGACGCCACCAAACAGTATTGGCGTGAGGGATGACGTCCTTGAATACCCGGAAAGCCCCATGTCCATGCTAGTACTTAGCCCAGTCTTCTTTGAGGGAAAAGGGCGGCGGCCCGCCTGACTAGCTGACTGAAGTCAGGCTCTTCAGGCCTGCGGCCAGGAGTCGGCCTTCGCCGACTCTCCGTGGGGTGAAGATCGGACGGCGAAGGCCGACTTCCGGCGCAAAGCACCTAAAGAGCCCCAGCCTGCCCTCGAGCGCAGTGAAGGGTAACCTCGGCCAGCGTGAGTCCAAAAAAGGAAAGTTATTTCTAGACGGTTACTTAGACGCATGGCCGGAATGGATGAACGGCCATTCCTTTTCGGTCGGCGTGGCGCTGGCCAAGGCGATCGAAAACAAGTAAAATAGCGTGACTGTGAAAACGTCATCTGTAGCTCCCCTCATGCCGCCCACCTCGCCCAACGCCCCGGCAGCCTTTCACCTGCTTGTAAAACCAACCGGAGCCGCCTGCAATCTCGATTGCGCTTATTGTTTCTATCTGGACAAGGCCCTCCTTTATCCGGATAGCAAGTTTCGCATGAGCGATGAGCTGCTGGAATTATACATTCGCCAGCTCATGGCAGCTCAGCAGACGAATGAAATCACCATCGCCTGGCAGGGGGGCGAGCCTGCCCTGATGGGCCTGGATTTCTATCGCCGGGCAGTGGCGTTGGCCGAAAAATACCGGAGGCCCGGGGTGACCTTTCACCACACCATTCAGACCAACGGCACTTTGCTGACCGACGAATGGTGCGAATTCTTTAAGACGCATGATTTCCTTATTGGCATCAGTATCGACGGCCCACGCAAGCTGCACGACACCTACCGGCGGGATAAGGGAGCCGGGCCCACCTTCGACCAAGTCATGCGTGGCCTGCGATGTCTACAGAAGCACGGCGTGGCCTACAACGTCCTCACGGCTGTCAACCGAGTCAACGCCGATTACCCCCTGGAGGTCTATCGCTTCCTGCGAGATGAAGCTAAAACACCCTGGATGCAGTTCATTCCCATCGTCGAACGCATCAATCCGGATGGACGAACGCTCTACCAGCAGGGGACGACGGTTTCGGAGCGCTCGGTGTTGCCGGAGCAACTTGGCCGCTTCCTCAGCGTCATTTTTGATGAATGGGTGCAAAATGATGTCGGCAGGATTTTTATACAGGCCTTCGAAGCGGCGCTTGCCAACTGGCTGGGAGCGCCGTCATCGGGCATCTGCATATTTGACGAGACCTGCGGTCTGGCTCTGGTCATGGAGCACAATGGGGACGTGTACTCGTGCGATCATTTTGTCGAACCCCATTATCTTCTGGGCAATATTCAGGAAAAACACATGATCGAGCTGGTGGCTTCGCCCCGGCAGATCAAATTTGGCCAGGATAAACGGAATGCCTTGCCTCGGTATTGCTGGGAATGCGATGTCCGCTTCGCCTGTCATGGCGGCTGTCCCAAAAATCGCTTTACCGAGACGCCCGATGGGGAGCCAGGGTTGAATTATTTGTGCGCTGGGTACAAGACCGCCTTTCATCACATCGATTTTGCCATGAAGATCATGATGCAATTACTGCGTCGCCATCATCCCGCACCTGAAGTCATGGCCATTCTGGAACAGAGCTTTGCCAGCGTTGGCCGAAACGATCCTTGCCCTT
>JAADGC010000193.1 GCA_013152585.1 Chloroflexota bacterium | reverse complement strand
TAGATGAAGGTGGGGGGCTCAGGGGTGGGGGTGGGCGGGCGAGGGGTCAGTTCGGTGGCCGGAGGAACGACGGGAACGTCGTTTGCAGAGGGGAGATCGGGAACCGGCAGCCGGTCTCCCTGACCTGCACCGCCCGTTGCGGCCCCGGGATCTTCGACATCGTGTTCCACCGCATCCACGGCCAGGGTGGGCTGGCGCGTAGGCAGGCTGAAGCCGGGGGTGGCTTCGGGCCAGACCGGCCGCTCGCGAGTGCAGGCGCTCGTCAATGCGGCCGCTATCAGAAGAACCACCACGACAATGGTGAGTCTCAGGGAAAGCTTCTTCCATAAATCCTGTACTTGCATCTTGTATCTGATCTTAGCACAAGCCCGCCCTGAGGGCAACGAAACAGAGGAAGATGGGTGCGTTTCAAAAATAGGGTGGCGAATTGATTCGCTGGCTATTCATCGAGTCGGGCGCCTAATTTGGCCAGCGTGCGTTCAAAACCGGGGAACGAGTCGGCAATGCAGTCAGTATGGCTGATGGCAGTGGCGCCCTCGGCCATGAGGCCGGCAATGGCCAGCGCCATTGCCAGACGATGATCGCCATGAGAATCGACGTGCGCCCCCTGCAACACCGTGGGACCTTCCACCTCGAAGCCGTCATCCCGCTCTTCGATATGGGCGCCCAGTTTACGCAATTCGGCCACGGTGGTGGCAATGCGGTCTGTTTCCTTCAGGCGCAGCTCTGCCGCGTCTCTGACCTCGGTCACGCCTTGCGCCTGGGTGGCAACAACGGCCAACAAGGGCAGTTCGTCAATCAACGTGACCACTTCGTTGCCGGCCACGGTGGTGGCCTGCAAGGTTGTAGGCTGCATATGCAGGTCGCCGATGGGCTCGCCGCCCGATTCGTCCCATTGATCCATGGTCACATCGGCCCCCATGCGGATGAGCACATCCAAAAAACCCCGCCGGGTGGGGTTGACCCCCAGGCGCTGCACGGTGACCTGACTGCCAGGGATGCACGCAGCCGCGGCCAATAAAAAGGCGGCAGATGAGAAGTCGCCAGGGATTGTGATATCGAGGGGGTGCAGAGGCCCTTGGGGGCGTTCAACGGTCATGGTGGAGCCCAGTTGAGTGATGGGGGCCCCCATGGCCTTGAGCATGCGCTCGCTATGATCGCGGGCCGGGCCGGGTTCATGGAGCACGGTGAGGCCGTCGGTATACAGTCCGGCCAACAACAGGCAGGATTTTACCTGGGCGCTGGCGACGGGCATTTCGTAATCAATGCTATTGAGTTGGCTGCCCCGCACCGACAACGGCAACAATCGGCCTTCTTCCCGACCGGCAATATCGGCCCCCATTTGTCGCAGGGGTGTCACCACGCGTCCCATCGGCCGTTTGCGCAGTTGCTCGCTGCCGGTGAGCACCGTGTGAAAGGATTGCCCCGCCAGCAGGCCCGCCAGCAGGCGCACTGTGGTGCCCGAATTATTGCAATCGATCACAGCACTTGGTTCCTGCAGGCCGTCGAGGCCGCGGCCATGCACCAGCCACACGCCGCTGACCGGCTCTTCCACTTCGACCCCCAGCATCTGCACCGCAGCCCAACTGGCCAGACAATCCCCACCATTGAGAGGATTTCGCAGGCGCGATACACCTTCGGCGATGGCGCCAAACAACAGCGCCCGATGGGTCATGGACTTGTCGGCAGGAACGGGGGTGCGGCCGCACAAAGGGCCAGGTGAGACGATAAGGGTTCGCATAATGATGCCGGAGCCTCCTGAAAAAAGAGCATTTATAGGTCGTGTTGGCGCTAGCGCCAAAAAGGGAGAGTTCTAGCAGTGGAATTGTGTCATTTTATCAAGTTCTGTGGCGAAAATAAACTCAGGCGGCAAGGCCGTTACAAAAACAACATGCGCGCGGCCGAGAAAACGACGACTACCAACAATAAACGATACACCCACACTTGCGCCCAGTCTTTGGTAGCCATGAGGGCAGCAGCGCGGGCACCGGCGACATTGCCAATGGCCAGCACCAGCCCCAGGAACCAGTCTACCTGACCGTTTCGCACAAAGACCACGAAAGCGAAGATGTTCAACGCCAGCACGAGCAGCGCCTTGATGGCATTGGCGCGCACCAGATCATGGCCAATCCCCAACACCAAACCGACCAACATAAAGATTCCCACCCCGGCCTGAATAAAACCACCGTACATGCCAATAAAGAAAAAGATCACCCATTCTTTGGGGCCGGGTTTGCGAGCACCTTCGGCACGGCCGGTGAGCCAGCGCTTGGGCTTGATCAGGATCATGAAAAGCGTGAGCACCAGCATTCCCCCGATGGCGCGGCGCATGTTGGGTTCATCAAGGTTGGCGGCCAGGATGGCACCGATGATGCCGCCGAGGATGGCGGGAATGAGCAATGAGAGAGCATCACGCCAGGGCATTACCCCCTGGCGATGGAAAGTCCACGTGCTGGTGGTGGTCTGCATCAACACACCGATGCGGTTGGTGCCGTTGGCCACGGTGGCGGGCAGCCCCATAAAGACAAGCAGGGGCAGGGTGATGGCCGAGCCACTGCCTGCCAGGGTGTTAATAAATCCGGCCAAAAAACCGGCGCCTACCACGGCCAAATAGAGCCACCCTTGCATGTGCTATTGCTCCTTCTCCAGTTGTGTCCACTTGGCGCCTGACGGATCAGGGTGTTCAAAGGTGGTCAGGGCTTTGAGCAAGGCAGGCACCTCCTGGTCTACGAGAAAAATGTGGCGATGCTGTTTTTGGATAAAGCCCTGGGCAATCGCATGATCGATGAGCGTTAGCAAAGGGTTATAATATCCTGCCACATTGAGCAGACCCACGGGTTTGGTTTGATAGCCGAGCTGACTCCATGTCAGGGTCTCGAATAATTCGTCCCAGGTGCCCATGCCTCCGGGTAAAGCGATAAAGGCATCGGAGCGCTGGTGCATCAGCGCTTTGCGTTCGTGCATGTTATCCACCACCACCAGTTCGCTCAGGTGCTCGTGAACCACGCGGGGGATATTCATGGAGTCGGGGATAATGCCGATGGCGCGGCCCCCGGACGCCAGCACCGCGTTCGCGGCGGCTCCCATCAGGCCCGTCATTCCCCCACCATAGATCAATTCGATATCATTCTCGGCCAGCAGGCGCCCTAACTCTGCTGCCGCCTGCACGTAGGCGCCATTCACACCGGGACTCGAACCGCAAAAGATGCAGATACTTTTGAGCATGTTTGCAAATATCTCCTAACTGGGATCAATCAATGAGCTTCTATTGTACCCGCCACCGCCGCCATAGCGAAAACAGCGGCCAAAAGAAACAAATTTGATCCGGCAATTCTAACCTGGATTACACGTCTGTGTCCGGTCTCATGGTATACTACCCGGCGGAGGAATTCTGTTTTTTATGGCCAAGTTAACAGTCATCACTTTAGGTGACCCCCGACTACGCAAGAAATGCAAATCTATCAAACGCTTCGATCAGCGCCTCAGGCAATTGGTCGACAACATGGTTGAGACCATGGCGGCAGCCAATGGTGTGGGGCTGGCCGCGCCTCAGGTGGGAATCAACGAGCGCCTGATTGTGGTGCAAATGCCTGAGGAAGAATTCGAAGATGATCCGCAGGCGGGGAAATTATTTGTGATTGTCAATCCCAAAATCGTACGCGCCCGGGGCGAGAAAGTCTCGGAGGACGAAGGCTGCCTATCCATCCCCGGTTACATTGGCGAAGTTGAACGCTATCCCACGGCGACGATCAAAGGCTTCGACGTCGAGGGCCGGCCTCTGCGTATCAAGGCCTTCGATTATTTGGCACGTATTTTCCAGCACGAAATCGATCATCTCGATGGGGTGCTGTTTATCGATCACATCACCGAACCGGAAAAACTGCGCCGCCAGGTGCAAGACCCCGAAACAGGCGAGTGGGTGGAAGAACCCCTGGCGACGGCGTTGGCCTGATCCCCGGCGCCAGACGAACGTCCATCAATCACCTCCCGTTTTGCTCTCGCGACAAAGGCCGACTTCCGGCGCAAAGAGCCCTGGTTACCACGGCCGGCGTCAGCCCCAAAAAGAGAAGTTATTCGTAGACGGTACCTTAGCAGTTACGAATCCTCGTTCCTAAACCGTTTCTGCCACCAAAGTTCGGGGGGGTTGGGCGAACGCCGCCTCTTCGTGGTTATCGGCGTCTACCGCGGTCTGCACCTGCATCAAAGCAAACTGGGTTTGCCCCATCTGTAGGCGGTCCCCGTCGTGCAAGGCGGCTCTTTGGATGAGCGCGGCATTGAGGGTGACGCCATTGGCGCTGGCCAGATCGTAGATCACAAAGGCGTCATCTTCCCAGCGAATGCGGGCGTGTTGTCGCGAGAGTGACGGATCGGCGATATGAATATCGTTGCAGCATTCGTCACGGCCGATGTCGGTGATGTAGGCCAGACGGTATGTTTGGGCAGCGTTTGGCCCGGATGTGATCACCAGCCAGGCCAGTGCTTCGGGCTCGGGATCAGGCTCGGGCGCTGCGGGTGGCTCGGGCGCCAGACCCGACTCGGAAGGCTGTGTAAGGGTGACGGGCAAGATGGGCGCGGGGTCGTCAATCGGGGGCAGAGGATCAACCTCGAGTGCTGGAGCACCTATTCGCTGGGGCCGCACCCCAACCCCCAATGTATAGAGGATGAGGCCGAAAAAGCTGATGACGGTGGCAATGCTACCGGCCAGAGCCAGCCCTGATAACAATGCCGGCGGTAGCCCTGTTTGCAGATAGGGATACAACCGCAAGGTAGCGCTGGGGGTGACGATCATGGCCGCCAGTAGTGACAGCAGACGCCAGAACGGCGCTGTAAGAGCATTGCGCTGGCTGTCAAAAAAGATCCAGCAGGTGGTGACGGCGGTAACCGCAAAGGCGATGGCGACACCCCAGAGCTGCCAAGCAGCTACAGAGATGGTATTTGCAGATAATAAGTTTTCTATCATGGACAGATGTATCAGGAGCCAGATGGAAGTTGTTTGAAACAAAATCTGGTTTGGCCGAGCTTGATGAGATCGTTGTCCGCAAGGTTGTGGCGCACGATGCGGACACCGTTGACGAAACTGCCGTAGCTGCTGGCCATATCCTGAAGCTGGCAGCATGGCCGGCCGTTATCGTCGATGATGTGAATGTGGGCGTGAATGGGAGAGACAGTGCTATCACCAAGGATGATGTCGTTCGATGGGGCGGTGCCAAAGGTGAGACCTTCCCAGGGCAACGCAATCAAGGCTCCCAAGGACGGTGGATCGAGTGATACCAGCCAGGCAAAGAGCGGTTCACTCTCGTCCAGCACCAGGGTGAGAGCAGAGACTTCCGGAGATGTGTCAGACATCAGGGTGTCGTGGTAAAAGCGAGGACGGTGGAGGCCAGACGGATCTCGTCGCCATCCGTGAGTTCGTGATCGTGCACCATTTGCTCATGGACAAAGGTGCCATTGGTGCTGTTCAAATCGTAAAGCACCAGGCGGCCCTGTTCGTGGCGGATTTGGGCATGGGTACTGCTGACTGTGGGATCACTGAGCAGGGCATTGGCTCGCACCGGGTCGCGCCCCAAGGTGAGGCTGTGCCCCGGCATGATGGCAAATTTCTGGCCGATTTCGGGGCCTTTGCGCACGATCAGCCAGGCGACAGGGCGTTCGGTATCTGTACGCTGGGTGGTCGCTGTAGGCAGTTGCTGTGTGGGGGCAGGGGACAGCATGGTGTGCGTGCGCGTGGCATCGAAAGGGAGAACCGGGCCGGGGGCCGGCGCAGGATGGGGGGGCGGAGGCACCCAGGCCGGGGAGTCGCTTTCGCTGATGGCAGCCGCGGGTGAGGCGGGCGCAGGCGATGGCATCTGTGGCAACGGCGGGGCAGAAACGCTCTCTGCCGCTGCCTGATCTAACTCGAAGCTGGTGCGAATCAGATAAATGAAGATTAACAGGCTTCCCGCCAGGAGCAAAACGCTGCCGCGGAGATTGATGCGATCCAATAAGTGGAATGATGCCAGAAAGGTGATGGCAACGATGGCGGTCAGTAGCAATAAAAAGATGAATACGATGGCTGCCAGCCGTGCCCAGGCTTCGAGCCCCCACAGGCCACGGAAGATAAGGCCCGCCAGGGCGGCCGTTAGCAGGGGGGGAATGGCCAGAAGGCTGCTCATGGCCGTAGATAGGCCCAGACGTTCGAATAAAGTGGACGTATGAGAGCTGACATCGGGAATAAGCAGGAAAAAGGCAGCGATGCCCATGGCAAATAAGGCTTCGATTAAAAACAATAGCGCAATCGTGCTTAAGGTTTTGTTGCGCTTAGGTGGGGCTATCATGAGTAGAAGTGCTGAGGGTGCTTTTGACACGGACGGGTAGTGCAGTTGCTATTCTGCAGACGAACATCGTCATCTGCAGGTTCCCAAGGGCGCAGGCAGATGCCATGCAGGCGCCGTGGCTGCAACCAGCAATGCTAAGCGATTATCGCATTTGCGTTGCTGGTTGTCAATATCCCGGCAGATGAGTACTATGGATTCAATCGCATCTCAGGGGGCTCACAGTGAGCTCCTGAGATGCGATTGAATCAAAAACCGCTGGGCGCTGTGTGCGCGCGGCGGTTCGACCTTAAAACTTATCCGCGTATTCCGCGTTCGCCTTTCTTCGCGTCACTTCACCGGCTATGCGTGCCGCCACTGATGCCAGAAGTTGCTGATGATCTCCGGTAAATCAGCATCTGCGGCCAGCAGAGCCGATTCGTACGCGCCCAGGGGCACTTCCTGTTCGATCAGTTGGCGCAGAGGATCGGCCAGCAACTGATTGCCCAGCAGTAGGGCGCCGATGATCCGCCCCTCGGCGATGACGATACGCACCGAGGTGATGCCATGGTTATCCCAGGCGGAATGCTGATTCGCAGACAGCGGCAGTGTCCACACAAAACTGGAGCCGCGGGACAGATAGTGCCGGCTCTGTTCCGCTTCATCGGCGCCGGTACTGCCAACGCGACCGATGACGGTCAGGTGTACGCCAAACAACATTGCGGCATTAAAGGGGCTCCCCTTACGGTAGGCGTGACTGGGCTCACGGCCCATGGTAATATCCACCATATTATGCCCGGCAGTGCGACCTTCGTTAATGGCGCTGGGCCACAACACATCGAGATGGTGCTCGCCCGTCCAGCGGTCATACACCTGGGCCACATCACCGGCAGCAAGCAGCGTGGGATGGCTGCTCTGCATAAAATCGTTGACGATCACGCCGCGATTGAGCTCGATGTCGCTCTCTTTCAGCAGTTGCAGATTGGGCCGCACTCCGACGGCAATGCCAACCACCTGGCATTTGATGGTCTCGCCGCTTTTCAGCAATACGCCTTTCACCTTGCCCTTATCGCCCAAGATCTCTGCGATTTCGGAGTGATATCGCAGTTTGATGCCTTCGTGTCGAATCTGTTCTTCGATAATAGCGGATTCATGTTCATTAAAAAGGCGGGGCCAAATACGATCGCGACGCTGCAATAGATGCGTTGTTGTGCGTTGGTGCCGGAATCCTTCCGCCAATTCCATGGCCGTAATCCCGCCTCCCACCACCACCGCGGCCTTGGCCCGCCGGCCTTTTGCAATCACCTCTTTGGCGTCATCCAGGGTATCAAAGCTAATGACGCCATCCAAATCAATGCCCGGTAACGGGGGACGAACGGCAGAGGAACCAGTCGCCAGCAGGCAGACATCGTATGCCAGCAGCTCCCCATCATCCAGACGGGCCTCTTGACGCTGGACATCCAGGTGAGTGATGGTGCCGAAGCGTAGCTGCAAATCATGTTCTTTATAAAAAGCCAGGGGGCGGGTAATCAATTGTTCTTCGGAAAGGCGCCCCAAAATCACATAGGCGATACCGGGCCGCGAGTACAAAGGGTAGGGCTCGTTGCTGACGATGGTAATGCGGCCGCGTTTATCTCGCCGCCGAATCGCCTCGGCGGCGCTGAGACCAGCAGCACCGTTGCCAATGATCAAATAATGAATCATGTGTGTGTTAGGCAAACCGTGGTTGAAGGTGAAGGGCGTCAGGCAGCATCTTGGGATCGACCTCTACGGTCGCATCTTCGAAGATTAAAGCCGCGTCGCCCCAGCGCAGTGTGCCACGCGGACACATGTTCACGCAAGCGGAACAGGAGATACAGCGACTGTCAGTGACTTGTTTGCCGCGGCGAGCGTATTCACGAACATCAATACCAACGGGGCAGTTATAGCTACAAATACCACATTGCACACAGCGTGTTGCGTCGGCTGTGACCAACTTCAAAACAGTGGCGCTGGTGCTAGGAATCTCGGTGCTTATCTGCTGGGCTTTGAACAGTTGTGTTATATTCAGAAACATGCGAATGTTACCTCGTTGTGTGTTTGGTGAGTATCATAGCAACAATCGATCGCAGATGGGTTAACACACCTTCAAACGTACGTTAAGCGAATGTTAAAACGACATAGCTATTATCTCAAAACCTAGCCGCCCCGCCGATTGAAATCGGGGCTATGGGGCCTGCGGCCGCCGGTCACCCTGCGGCGACCGATCGTGTTGACAGCGGCCCGCTATTTTCGGCGAGCTGGCCCCGCAGGCCTGTCCTGAGTGAAGCGAAGGAGCTACAAGCGGCGGAACGCCCCCGAGCCCCAATCGGGGCTAGAACCGGGCGCGTGTGTGGGTACCGCCGGGCGACCGCAAAGGTGCGCCCCTACGGCCACTTCCGCGAGGCGACAACCGTAGGGGCGAGGCTTGCCCTCGCCCACCTTGCCTCCGTCCACACGCTCTCGCCACTCGCTGCCACGACCGCCGGGGGGTCGGTGGCAACGGAACCAGACCTTTATTGGCGCCGCCATGACCTGGCACTGCAAATGAATTTGCAGGCTCACAAGGCCAAGTCCCCTCAGGGACTCTACCTCAGCCGAGCACGGTCCCGCTAGAACCGGGAACGTGTATGGGGGCGCCGGCGACGGGGGTGCGGTGGGGATGCCGTGCGTGCCGCGCCCGTCGTCGTGCCAACCCCGCCGATTGAAATCGGGGCTATGGGGCCTGCGGCCGCCGGTCACCCTGCGGCGACCGATCTTGTTGACAGCGGCCCGCCGTCCTACACCACCCATCATGGCCAATATCGCCCCTACGTCTTCAACCATGGCCCAATTGTAGGGGCGAACAATTTCCTGGCGACA
>JAADGC010000132.1 GCA_013152585.1 Chloroflexota bacterium | reverse complement strand
TTTGCCGCAGCACAATCTTGCCGAAATTGCTCGCCCTCTCTTGGCGCACGAAAAGCCCTGCTCCAGGCGGCGCGTCCGCGGCATTTGGCAAGTGAATCGCGCCCCACCACCAAGCCGGGTTCACCCGGCGCCGTTTTGGTGCCCTGCGGTTCATCGCCGGGCGGTCGGCGCCCACAACCCTTCCTACCGACAATGCGCCCCGCCTCACCGCTGCTCACGAAGCGTTAGCCGCATCCGTGATGCGCCGGGCGGTCGCCGCCAGCGGAACCGATACATGATTGACGTCCCGCCGATTGAAATCGGGGCTATGGGGCCTGCGGTCGCCCTCCGCCGCCGTCCGATCTTCGCCACATGGAGAGTCGGCGAAGGCCGACTCCTGGCCGCAGGCCTGAAGAGCCTGACTTCAGTCAGCGAGAGCAAAACGGGAGAGCCACCGATAGACGCTCACTTAGCAGAAACAGGAACATTTATTCCTTGGGTTGCCCCCTACTTGACAATGCAACCGGTTGCAGTTACAATCGGATAAGCCGTGCAAGCGGTTGCAAAACAACGCCCGTCCTCTCTCAGTCAGCAACTCCATGCCGACCATTCGCGACGTTGCCGAAAAAGCAGGGGTTCACCCCAGCACAGTCAGTCGTGTTTTCAGTGGCAAACCCACTATCAGCAATACCACGCGGCAACGCGTATTGGCAGCCGCTGATGAGCTGGGCTTTCAGCCCAACGCCATTGCGCGCTCCCTGAGCATGCAGTGCACGCACACGATTGCCATCGCCGTTTCGCACGCATTCCAGGGCTATTTCGAAGATGTTTTCTTCCCCCAGGTGATGCAGGGGCTATTGGAAGTAACCTCTAAATATGGGTTCCGGGTGCTGGTGGCAGGGAGCAATGGCCATGCCGACGAAATCACCCAACTCCTCGATATCGTGGGCTCTCGGCAGGCCGACGGCATCGTCATGCTCAGCAACCGCCTCGACGTTGACCTGATATCGGCCCTGCAAAACCAGGCCACCCCTTTTGTCCTCATCGGCAGGCCCGACCCATCGCATGAGGCGTGCGCCTGGGTCGACAGCAGTGACACCATGTACACCGAACAAGTCATCAACTACTTGCTGGGCATGGGGCATCAGCGCATCGCCTATGTGGGGGGCGATCCCGACGTTCTGGTGTCGAAAGAACGTCTGCACGGCTACCAAATCGCTTTGCAAAAAGCTGGCATCTCCCCCCTGCCAGAGTGGGTAGATTACGGCTTTTTTGTCGAAGATGGCGGCAGACAGGCTGTTCGCCGTATGTCTCGCCTGGGCGAATTGGCCCCCACCGCTTACTATGCAGCCAACGACCTCATGGCCATCGGCATTATGCGGTCATTACAGGAACAAAACCTGCGCATCCCCGAAGACGTGTCTGTCGTCGGTACCAACGACTCCTTGTTGGCCGCCTACGCCAGCCCCGCTCTGACATCGTTGTATGTGCCCTATTCGGTGATGGCCGCCAAAGCAACATCCCTTCTCATCCAAAGTATTCTGGCAGAAGAAATGCCCTCGTCTCAAACGACCATCCCTTGTAATCTCGTGATCCGTGCTTCGGCCGGGCCAGCCCCGGCCGCCCTCTGATTCCCCTGTCAGAAGCGCCTCTCCCACTCGTCCACATCACCCAGCTTCTGGCTCATAGTCTTATCACCCCTATCACTCTCTTTTTTCGACTCAAGGAGAAGAAACATGATTCGCCGCAACTGGATGGTTCTGATTGTCGTCATCATTGCTGCCATGGCATTGGCAGCGTGTGGCGGCCAAGCCCAACCCACGCCCGTCCCCACCACAGCACCGGTCACAGTCCCCACCGACACGCCGGTGCCTCCCATTCCCAACCCCACCGCCACGCCCGAACCTGCGAAGCCAGCCGGGCAACTGACCATCTGGGCAGACGACACCCGCGCCCCGGTGCTGCGGGATCTGGCCCAATCCTTCCAGGATGAATACGGCCTGGAACTAATCGTGCAGGAAGTCGGCTTCGGCGACATCCGTGATCAGGTAAAACTGGCCGCCCCCGCCGGCGAAGGCCCCGACATCTTTGTCGGCGCCCACGACTGGTTGGGCGAGCTCGTAGCCAGCGGCATCGTCGAGCCTCTCGAACTCAGCAATCCCGGCGACTTCCTCCCCGCCGCCGTACAAGCCTTCAGCTATGAAGGCCAACTCTACGGCATGCCCTATGCCACCGAAAACGTCGCCCTCTTCTACAACCCCGACCTCGTGCCCGAACCCCCCACCACCTGGGATGAGGTGATTGCCGTGGCGTCACAACTGGAAGCCGACGGCAAGGTCCAACAGGGCTGGGTCATGCAGGCCGGTGACCCCTACCACTTCTTCCCCATCCAGACCGCCTTTGGTGGCTACGTCTTCGGCGTGGATGCCGACAACAACTACAACCCCAACGACGTCGGCCTCGATAATGCCGGCTCCCTCGCTGCCGCCGAATTCCTGGATCAGGCGGTCAAAGACGGTCATCTCGTCGCTGGCGTCGACTGGGACACCATGCACGTACTCTTCGAATCGGGCGACGCTGCCATGATGCTCTCCGGCCCCTGGTCGTTGCCACGGATACGCGAATCCGGCATTTCCTACGCCATCGCCACCATCCCCGGCCAGACGCAAGAGGCCCAGCCCTTCCTGGGAGTGCAGGGCTTCATGGTCAGCGCCTTTAGCGAAAACAAGCTGCTCGCCGAAGCCTTCCTGAACGAATTCGTCGCCACCCCCAAAGTCATGCAGGCCATCTTCGATGCCGATCCCCGGCCCTCGGCCTTTGTATCTGTACGCGACGCCATCGACGACCCGGATCTGGCCGCCTTTGCCGCTGCCGGCGCCAACGGCCTACCCATGCCCGCCATTCCCGAAATGTCGGCCGTATGGGGCGCCTGGGGCGACGCCATCACCCTTATCTTCAACCAGGCCGAAGCGCCTGACACCGCCTTCAAGAACGCCGCCACGCAGGTGCGGGAGGCGATCGGTGCCCCCGAACCTACTCCCACCCCCGAGCCCGTGGCCGAAGAGCCGGCCACCCTCACGCGTGCCGATGCCGATCTCGTGATCTGGGCCGACAATATCCGCGCCCCCGTCATGAAGGATGTCGCCGCCAACTTCCAGAACGAATACGGCGTCACCGTGGCCGTACAGGAAGTCGGCTTCGGCGACATCCGTGATCAGGTAAAACTGGCCGCCCCCGCCGGCGAAGGCCCCGATATCTTTGTCGGCGCCCACGACTGGTTGGGCGAGCTCGTAGCCAGCGGCATCGTCGAGCCTCTCGAACTCAGCAGTCCCGACGACTTCCTCCCCGCCGCCGTGCAAGCCTTCAGCTATGAAGGCCAGCTCTACGGCATGCCTTACGCCACCGAAAACGTCGCCTTCTTCTACAACCCCGACCTCGTACCCACCCCGCCCACCACCTGGGATGAGGTGATTTCCGTGGCGTCGCAACTGGAAGCCGATGGCAAGGTCAAGCAGGGTTGGGTCATGCAGGCCGGCGACCCCTACCACTTCTTCCCCATCCAGACCGCCTTTGGTGGCTACGTCTTCGGCGTGGATGCCAACAACAACTACAACCCCGATGATGTGGGCCTCGACAGCCCTGGTTCGCTGGCAGCCGCCGAATTCCTGGATCAGGCGGTCAAAGACGGTCATCTCGTCGCTGACGTCGACTGGGAAACCATGCACGTGCTCTTCGAATCCGGCGACGCCGCTATGATGATCTCCGGCCCCTGGTCGTTGCCGCGGATACGTGAATCCGGTATCTCCTACGCCATCGCCCCCATCCCCGGCCAGACACAAGAGGCCCAGCCTTTCCTGGGAGTACAGGGCTTCATGGTCAGCGCCTTTAGCGAAAACAAGCTGCTCGCCGAAGCCTTCCTGAACGAATTCGTCGCCACCCCCGAAGTCATGCAGGCCATCTTCGATGCCGACCCTCGGCCCTCGGCCTTTGTATCTGTACGCGACGCCATCGACGACCCGGATCTGGCCGCCTTTGCCGCTGCCGGTGCCAACGGCCTGCCCATGCCCGCCATTCCCGAAATGTCGGCCGTGTGGGGCGCCTGGGGCGACGCCATCACCCTCATCTTCAACCAAGCCGAAGCGCCTGACACCGCCTTCAAGAATGCCGCCGAACAGATTCGAGCCGCCATTGCTGGAGGCTGATAATCATGGCTGCCAAGACAGCCAGAAACGAGGGGGGGCCTTTGCGCCCCCTCTCCTCCCTGGCAAACAACCTCCCTGCCCTCCTTTTGCGCCTGGGCCTCCTGTCTTTGTTGGACGCCTGGGGCATCTGGCTGGTCTACCGATTCATCTTCGACGGTGCTGGTACCCTTGCAGCCGCCCTTGCCATCGTTCTTCTCTTCATCAACATCGTCTTTTTGCGTGGCGCAGCCATGCCCCTGCGCTGGATTGCTCCGGGGCTGGCTTTCATGCTACTGCTGCACATTTATCCCGTCCTCTTTACCGCCTACACCGCCTTTACCAACTACGGGGACGGCCATCTCATCGAAAAGCCGCTGGCCATCCGCCAGCTCGAAGCCCAACAATATCTGCCCGAAAACGCCCAGGTCTTCACCTGGACTGGCTTCCGCTCAGCCGACGGGCAGTACGCCTTATGGCTACAGGGCAAAGATGGCGTCGCCTACTTCGCCAAACCCGGTGAGCCCTTCCTCAGCCCCGGGCAGGTCCTGGGCTTGGGACCGTTAGACGAAAACAACATTCCCACCACCATCGCCGGTTACAAACGCCTGGGGAAGAAGGAACTGTTCAAAGCCCTGGCCGACTTGCAAGGGCAGAAGTTCGGCCCCGAAATCGGTGCTGTGCAGGTAAAATCGCTCAAAGAAGCCGCCCAGCTCCAACAACGCTACGTCTATGATGCGGCGGCAGACGCCATGATCGACCAATCCACGGGCAAGGTGTATGCGTCCGTGGACGGCACGTTTACGGCCGCCGATGGCGACATCCTGCGTCCGGGTTTCCCCACGTCGGTCGGGTTCTTGAACTTCAAGCGCATCTTCACAAGCCCCCAGTTGCGCGGCCCTTTTATCAGTATCTTCGTCTGGACGTTTAGCTATGCGTTCTTCAGCGTTTTGCTCACCTTTGCCCTGGGGTTGTTCCTGGCGCTGGTGCTCAACACCGAAGATTTGCCCTGGCGCCGCCCTATGCGCGTGCTCCTGATCGTGCCCTATGCACTGCCCGCCTTTATCAGCGTTCTTATCTGGCGCGGCATGTTCAACCCCATCCTGGGCATTATCGGCACCACCTGGAATCCGGGCTGGTTCACCGATGCGCTTTGGGCCAAGATCGGCATCCTGATCGTGAATCTGTGGTTGGGCTTTCCCTACATGTTCCTGATCACCACCGGCGCCCTGCAAGCCATCCCCCGAGATATCTACGAAGCAGCAATCGTGGATGGCGCCAACGGCTTCAATCAATTCTGGCGCATCACGCTGCCCTTGCTGCTGATTTCTGTTGGCCCGCTGTTGGTGGGTTCTTTTGCCTTTAACTTCAACAACTTCACCATCATCGATCTCTACAACCGTGGCGGCCCGCCCATGAGCGGCACCCCCACGCCGGCCGGGCACACCGACATCCTCATCAGTTACACCTACCGCCTGGCCTTTGCCGGGGGTCGCGGCGCCGATTATGGCCTGGCATCGGCCATCGCCATCCTCATCTTCATTGTCGTTGCCGCCATCACCTTGTTCAATTTCCGCTACACAGGCATGTTGGAGGAGGTGTCCGAAAATGTCTAGCAGCACCCGAATCGCTTCTCTGCGGCGTCAAAAACGCATTTCGATTGCCTGGCGCATGGCCGTGTCCTTTCTGGCCATCGCCTTTGCCCTGCTGCCCGTTATTTACATCTTCTCCGCCTCGATCAACCCCGCCAGCTCCATCGCCAGCCGCAACCTCATTCCCGCGGGCGCCAACTTCGACCATTACGTGCAAATTCTCAAGAATACCGACGGGAACACCCCCTTCCTGCTGTGGATGCGCAACTCGCTGTTTGTGTCGCTCACCACATCGGTGCTGGTGGTGAGCATCACCTCTTTTGCTGCTTACGCCTTCTCACGCTTTCGCTTCCGCGGCCGCCAACCCCTGCTCAAGACCATTCTCCTGGCCCAGGTCTTCCCCAACATCCTCGCCATTGTCGCCCTGTTTCTCATTTTGCGGCAATTGGGCCAGTACTATCCTATCGTGGGCATCGACTCGCTGGGCGGGCTCATCCTCATCTACATGGGCGGGGCCATGGGCTTTAACACCTGGCTGATGAAAGGCTTTTTCGACTCGATTCCCCGTGATTTGGACGAATCGGCCCACATGGACGGCGCTTCTTCGATGCAGACCTTCCTCTATATCATTCTGCCGCTGGTGCGGCCCATCCTCGTCGTCATCTTCATCCTCACCTTCATCGGCACCTATGGCGACTACCTGCTGGCCCGCGTCATGCTCAAAGACATCAACCACTTCACGCTGGCTGTGGGCCTGAGCCTTTTTGTCAGTGGCCGCTTCTCACAAAACTGGGGGCCTTTCGCTGCCGGCGCCCTCATGGCTGCCATCCCCACCCTCATCCTCTTCTATTTTGTGCAAGACCAGTTGCAAAGCGGCTTGACAGTCGGCGCTGTGAAAGGATAGTACTCGTGTCACGATGCGAAATGGCTCTTTTGAAGCATGCCCGCATGTCGGGAGGGGCGCCCCTGCGGCAAAGACCGGATTGCCAAGACAAATGACATCGAAACAAGAAAAAAACACAGCTTTGATGCAAGATTTTGTGTTTGGCGCCCTCGATGCCGATGACAGCATCGCAGCCAGCGAGCGCCGCCGCTGGTGCGGGCTCCGGCACAACCACAACATCTCTCCGCTACGTCCCCAGCCCAATCAGCCCGTGCGCATCACGGTCAGCCTGGGTCCCGGCACCCTGGTGGACCACATCACCGCTTATGTCACCTACGACGGCAGCGAACCCAGGGGGCACCGCGGCCGGGCCGAGCACGGAATCGCCATTTCCTGCCAGCCAACGGCCACCACGTGGCAGCCCCTGCAGTGGGATTATGGCGAGATCTGGCAGGGCGAGATACCCGGCCAGGCGCCGGGCACACACGTACGTTACCGCATCCAGGGCTGGCGCCAGCACGAGCCGGATTTCAGCATATGGAGCCAGGAAGCGAATCTGGATGGCACCAGGGAAAAGCCCGGCCTCTACGGCTACAGCATCGATGCTTACTCGACGCCCGCCTGGGCACACGAAGCCGTCGTTTATGAGATATTCGTCGATCGCTTCGCCCCTGTCCCCTCCACCTATTTGCGTCCCGCCCGTCTGAGCCAGTTTTGTGGTGGGAATTTGTCAGGCATCCGGGAACACCTCGACTATCTCAGCGACTTGGGCGTCGATGCCATCTGGCTCACGCCCATTTTCGAAACCCGCACCTATCACGGATACGATGTTGTCGACTACCATGAAGTCACCCGGCATTTTGGCAGCAAGGATGATCTGCGGGAGCTGATCGAGGCCGCCCATGCCCGGAGCCTGCACATCCTCCTCGACTTCGTCGCCAGTCATACCAGCGACCAGTTTGCCCCATTCCAGCAAGCCTTGCACGATCCCGATAGCCCTTATCGCCACTGGTACAGCTTTTCCGACGCCTACAAACACGGCTATCGCTGTTTTTTCGACGTGCCAACCATGCCCCAGCTTAATCTCGATCATCCCCACGCCAGGACGTACATCCTCGAGGCCGCCCAATACTGGCTGCGGGAATTTCAGATCGACGGCTACCGGCTGGACTATGCCGCCGGTCCCAGCCACGATTTCTGGACAGCATTCCGCCTTGCCTGCAAACAGGTCAACCCCGACTGCTGGCTGGTGGGCGAAGTGACCCAGGGCAGCGCCGATCTGCGCACGTATGCGGGTCGTTTAGACGGCTGTCTCGATTTTAACTTCACGCGTCAGATGCGTCGCCTGTTTAGCAGCGATGATCCCGGCCGCATCCAGGACTTTGCCACCAGCATCATCCGCAGCCAGCGCTACTTCCCCGCCGACTTCACTCGCCCCACCTTTCTCGAAAATCACGACATGAACCGCATCCTGTCCATTCTGCACGGCGATAAACAGCGGCTACGTCTGGCAGCCGGGCTGATGATGGCGCTGGGGAGCACCCCCATCCTCTATTACGGCACCGAGGTTGGGCTCTCACAGCCCCGGCCCAAAGCTCCCCATCGCGAAGAATCCCGACATCCCATGCGCTGGGGCGACCGGCAAGACACCGACTTACTCGCCACCTTCAAGCAGCTCGTGCATTGGCGACGCCGGCACCCGGCCACCGTCTACGGCGATCTGACCACCTTGCGCCTGGAAGCGGCGGCAGGCGTGTGGGTGGTGCAGCGGCAGTTTGAGCACGACACCGTGCTGGTGCTGGTCAATGTCGGCGCCCGGCCGCAGCCAGCAACCCTGCCCCCCGGCGCCTGGCTGCATAGTGACGGAGCCAGGGCCGAAACGGAAACGACCATCCCGGCTGTCAGTATCCTGTTGCTGGAGCTGGAGGCCGTGGGTTAAGTACACTGCTGGCATGCACTCCCCGGCGGCAGGATCAAAATCGCTGCGCCAATTCTGCCTCGACTTGCTGCCAGCTCAGCCCGCGGGCGGCCAGCAGCACCAGCAGATGATAAATCAGGTCGGCGGATTCGTACAGCACCCGCTCGTCTCCCTCGCCTTTGGCGGCGATGATCACCTCGATGGCTTCTTCGCCGATCTTTTTTAGAATTTCGTTCTCGCCCTTCTCGAAAAGAAAAGCGGTGTAGCTGCCCTCGGGCATCTCGTCCTTGCGTGATTGAATCGTGGCCCAAAGTTGATCGATGGGTGTCATTAGTCCTTAGTCCTTAGTCGTTAGTCCTTGGTCGTTAGTCGCTGGTCGATGAGGCGATGACGGTGCGGAAGAAGCAGCTACGGGCGCCGGTGTGGCAGGCGGGGCCGCGCGGATGCACCAAGACAACGAGGGCGTCGCCGTCGCAGTCGAGCCGCAGCTCGACCACGTCTTGATAGTTGCCGCTGGTGGCGCCTTTGTGCCAGAGTTCCTGGCGGCTGCGGCTCCAAAAATGCGTCTGGCGGGTAGAAAGGGTCCGTTCCAGGGATTGTCGGTTCATGTAGGCCAGTGTAAGAACTTCGCCGGTGTCGGCGTCTTGTACGATGGCCGGGATCAGGCCCCGGGCGTCGAAGCGCACGGCCTGCAAATCCACAGAGGGCAAGGAATGATCAGGCATGGCCGACCTCTACCGGGCGAATGGGAATACCCTGCGCCAGGAGGTAGCGTTTAAGCTCGGGAATAGAAAGCTGATTGAAATGAAAGAGGGTGGCAGCCAAAGCGGCATCGGCTCCGCCGGTGGTCAGGGCTGCGGCGAAATGCTCGGGCGTGCCGGCGCCACCACTGGCAATCACCGGCACGGGCACCGTACCTGTCACTGCCTGCAACAGCTCGATGTCATAGCCATCGGCGGTGCCGTCTCGATCCATGCTGGTCAGCAGGAGCTCGCCGGCGCCACGCTCCACCACTTCTCGGGCCCAGGCAACGGCCTCCAAGCCGGTGGGCTTACGGCCCCCGTGCACCACCACTTCCCAGCCGCCGGCGGGCCGGCGCCGGGCATCGATGGCCACCACCACGCACTGGCTGCCAAATAACGTCGCCCCTTGCGTGATGAGCTGCGGAGTGCGCACCGCGGCCGAGTTAATGCTGACTTTGTCGGCCCCGGCCTGCAACATGGCGCTCATATCCTCCACAGTGCGCAGTCCGCCGCCCACGGTAAAGGGGATGAACACGCTGTCGGCCACAGCGCGCACCACATCCAACATGATAGCGCGCTTTTCGTGCGTAGCGGTAATGTCGAGAAAGACCAGTTCGTCGGCGCCGGCGGCATCGTAAAGCTGTGCCTGCGCCACCGGATCGCCAGCATCTCGCAAAGCGACGAAGTTGACGCCCTTGACCACACGGCCTTCTTTGACATCGAGACAGGGAATGATTCGTTTGGCTAACATAAGCGTAAGAAAAGGGGGAGAAAGAAAAAATTCAGGCAGCAGAGGATGCCGGGGATCAGAGTTTAGCGGCCTGCAAGGCCTGGGGCAAATCGAGCGTGCCCTGATAAAGCGCCTGCCCGATGATGACGCCTTCTACGCCATCCTCCGCCACCGCCCGCAGTGCCCGAATGTCGGCGACAGTATGCACCCCGCCCGAGGCGATCACGTACATACTGCTCTGCCGGGCGAGCTCGGCTGTCGCCGCCACGTTGACGCCCTGCAACATGCCATCGCGGCTGATGTCGGTGTAGACCAGGCGCTGCACCCCGGCGTCCTTCATGGCGATGGCCAACGTCACTGCTTCCATGGTGCTGGTCTCTTGCCAGCCGTGGGTGGCCACGTAGCCGTCGCGGGCGTCGATGCCCACGACAATACGTTCGGCGCCGAAACGGGCGATGGCTTCGCGTACCAGCTCGGGTTGCTGCACCGCCACGGTGCCCAACACCACGCGCGTGGCGCCCAGGCTCAGGGCCAGCGCCGCATCATCCAAAGTGCGCAGGCCGCCGCCAAACTGGATGGGTATGGACACGGCCTGACGAATTTGGGCCAGGCGTTGGAGATTGGTGGGGAGCAGGGCACCTTGCTCGGGCGGGGGTCCGCCCCCGGGCGTCCACGTGCCCCCCACAGCTTCGCCGAAAGCGCCATCCAGGTTGACCACGTGTAACCACTGGGCGCCCAGTTCTTGCCAATGGCGGGCCATGGCGGCGGGGTCATCGCCGTACACGGTTTCGGAGTTGGGGTCGCCCTGGCGCAAACGCACGCAGCGGCCTTGGCGGAGATCGATGGCGGGGAAGAGAATCATGGTGGGGAATGAGTTTGAGATCTTAGAGAGAAGGTGCCGACCACATTCGCAAGAGGCGACGGCCACTTTCAGCGACGGTGGCGGCGAGCAAAGCTTTTACCAGATCAACTACAAGAAAAGGAGCACCACCCAGTCGCCAGGCTTGGGTTGCGTCTAAGTGCAGGCTCAGGGCCAACCAGCCAATCCCGGCCAGATAAATGATCGGAATCCCGGCAACGCCGGCAAAAAATCGGCGAAGGGGTCTGGCATCGGCACCTGCCAGCAGGGCAATGAACGCTGCTGCTAAAGGAAAACTCAACAGGTAACCGGCAGTGGGGCCGATGAACAGCGCCGGGCCGCCCACACCTCCGGCTGCCAGCGGTGCTCCTCCCGCAACCAAAGCCAGATAACTCAATTGACTGAGAAAGCTGTCTTTGGGACTCAGGAGCAAGCCTGTCAAAATCACAGCCAGCACCTGCAAGGTCACGGGCACCGGCGTGAAGGCCAGGGGCAGGCGTATCTGTGCGGCTAAGCCTGTGAACAAGGCGAAGCCCACAATCAATCCCGTCTGCAAAAGGCTACGAGAAGGGGAAAGTTTTAGGGAATGGAGCATGGATTTTCACTCAGTGTTGTGTGATGTCGATGAAATTTTGCAAGATACGAATCCCCACCATCTGGCTTTTCTCCGGGTGAAATTGCACACCCCAGATATTATGCCGATGCACGGTTGATGCGTATTCGATGCCGTAGTCGGTGGTGGTGAGTACGTCGGCGGGATCAGCCGGGTCGCAGTAGTAGGAATGCACGAAATAGGCGTAGGCGTCATCGGGGATTCCGGCAAATAAGGGATCGGGCCGTTGCTGATGGAGCTGGTTCCAGCCGATTTGGGGCACGCGCAGGGGAGGCTGGAACTTGCGTACAGTGCCCGGCAAAAGCCCCAGCCCTTGCCAGTTCCCCATCTCCTCACTGCCCTCGAACAGCATTTGCATGCCCACGCAGATGCCCAAGAGGGGAATTTGCGCCCGCACAACTTCGTGGACGACCGGGGCCAGACCGGCGGTGGTGAGGTTGCTGATACAGGCGCCAAACGCGCCCACGCCCGGCAGGATGACGCCATCGGCTGCCAGAATCTGGTCGGCGTCGGCGGTCAATTGCACCTGCTGGTCGCTGTTGGCATTGCTGATAGCGCGTTCCACAGCTTTTTGCACGCTGCGCACGTTGCCGATTTTGTAGTCGAGAATGGTGAGCATAAGAATAGTTGACCTGATAACAATGAGGCATCAAATGTGATTCCGGGCAAGGTAAATGGCAAAGGACTTCTTCTCACAGGTGACTACAATTTTAATAAGGTGTGCTACATAGCCGGTGCCGCCATCTTCGCCGTAGGTGACAAGAAAAACAAGGTGGCCGGGAGACCGCGCCGGTTGCGATGGTGCAAGCCCCTATGCCGTCAGCGTGCCTTTGGTGGAGGGGACGCCCTGACGACGGGGATCGACGCGGGTTGCCCCGTCTAATGCCCGGGCAAAGGCTTTGAACAGGGCTTCACATTGGTGATGGTCGTTACGGCCGTAGAGCACGCGGGCATGTAGGTTCATGGCCGCGTGGGTGGCCACGGTCTCGAAGAAATGGCCGATGAGATCGGTGCCCAGGGCGCCAATGCGCGGGGTGTGCCAGTCGGCCTGGAACACGCAATAGGGGCGACCGCCGAGGTCGATGGCCACGAAGGCCAGGCTTTCATCCATGGGCACGGTGCTGTGCGCCGTGCGCACAATGCCCGCGCGCTCACCCAGCCCCCGGCTGATGGCCTGTCCCAAACAAATGCCCACATCTTCGACCGTGTGATGTTCATCGACATGCAGGTCGCCACGGGCGCTGACCGCGAGGTCGCAGAGGCCATGATGGGCGAACAGCGTCAACATGTGGTCGAAGAAGCCGATGCCGGTATCGATCTGGGCCTGACCCGAGCCGTTCAAGTCCAGCGTCAGGCTGATCTCTGTTTCCTTGGTAGTGCGATTGATGATCACGGGGGGCATAATGATTTGTCGGAGTCCTGGGGCTCAGAAGAACATCTTGGCCCATTTCAGAGCGCCCTGTTGCCAGGGGACGCGATGGGTGACGCCAGAAGCATGGCTGAAACTATCGAGGTTTTCCAGATACCACTGGTAGTTGCGAATGAGCGCCTCTTTGTTCGAGTACTTTGGCCGGAATCCCAGCACCTGTTCTGCTTTTTCGATGGAGACAAAAGATTCCTTTCCGGCCGTCTCGTAAACCCATTTGTAAAGCGGCGAAATTCCCAGTTTTTCCAGAAAACGCAGGATGAAGATGGCAGGGCCTTCGGGGATGGAAATGATGCGCTTGCCAAAGCCGGCGTAGTCCAAAACGGCCTGAAAATCCTCACGCGAGGTGCCGTATTCTTTGGCGCCGATATTGAAGGTATCATTGGTCTTTTCGCTGGGTAACGTGGCACACAGCCAGATCGCATCGCACAGATCTTCGACGTCAAGATACTGATACAGGTTGTCGCCCCGGCCCAAAACGGGGAAGTTCTTTCCATCTTTGGCCCAGTCATAAAACAAGGCGAAGACGCCCAGACGTTCGGGACCGATGAAGGATTTGGGACGAATGATGGAGATACACAGGCCTTTGTCCCGGTATTCCTGGCACATAGCTTCGGCCTTCACTTTGGATTCGCCATAAGGACCTACCCCTTCCAGTTTGTCGGTTTCGACGAGGGGATGGTGGTCGGGGATGCCGTATACCGCGGTCGAGGAGATGTGGATGAAGCGCTCTACGCCTTTGCGATGAGATTGCTCGAGCACATTGCGCGTACCATCGATATCAGTGGAATAGATGTCTTCAGGCTTGTACAGGGGCAGGGCCGCCGCCGTGTGCACGACGATGTCGATGCCCTCAAGGGCTGTGGCAACCGCGGCGGTATCACGGATATCGCCAGTGATTGCCGTGACCTGGTCCTGCACATCCTCGTAATCAAAGGGGGTAAGATCGAGAGTTGTAACGCTTTGGCCCCTGGCAAGCAAGGTGCGAACAAGATTGATGCCGAGGAAACCAGAGCCTCCGGTAATGAGATAGTGAGCCATTTGGATATGTCTTCGTGTGGGAGTGGGTGTGATGGAGAGTGATTATGATGAAGTGGAAAGTTCGGTGCACCGGCTTAGTGCCGCCAGCAGCCGTTCGCTATCTTGCGGGCGACCGGCGCTGATGCGCAGATAATTGCGTAGACCGGCTTTGTCGTAATGGCGCACAAGAATCCCTTGCGCAGCCAGTTGACGCTGGAGTTCGGCCGCAGGTCGGCCCTCCACCCGGCAAAGGATGAAGTTGCCCTGACCGGGCAGAGGATGGAGTGCGGGGATCTGCTGTAAAGCAGTATACATCCGATCCCGCTCGACCTTCAATGTTGACACGCGTGCCTGCAACAACGGCAGGTCATCCAGGCTGGCCAGGCCCGCCACGGCGGCGGCGACGTTGACGTTGTAAGGCTGTTTGCACTTCCACAGATGTGCCATCAAGGCCAGGGGGAAGATGCCGTAGCCCAGACGCAGGCCCGCCAGTCCCGCCCATTTGGAAAAGGTGCGCAACACGGCCAAATTGGGCGTTTCCGGCACCCAGCCTGCTACCGAGCCCTCGCCTTCGGCAAATTCGATGTAGGCCTCGTCGACGACCACCAGCAGGGGCAATTGCAACAGGCGACGCAGGGTAGCGTGAGAGACGAGGCCGCCGTCGGGGTTATTGGGCGAAGTGAGGAAGAGTATCTTGGGAGGGGTCTCGGCCACGGCCACAGCCCGCTCGATGCCCTCCACATCCAGGCCAAAGTCCTCATCCCGCCAAACTTCGATCACCCGGGCACCGCTGAGTTTGGCATCGAAGCTGTACATGCCAAAGGTGGGCGGACAGGTGATGATGCTGTCGCCGGGTTGCAGGAACACGCGGCACAGCAGGTCGATGATCTCATCTGCCCCGTGGCCGGGGAAGATATTCTCCATGGACACGCCCACGTAGTCGGCCAGGGCTACGCGCAATTGCTCCTGCTGCGGGTCGGGATAGATGTGCAGCCAGGGATAAGCGCTCAGGGCTTCCTGCACCCGCGGCGAGGGGCCGTAGGGATTTTCGTTGGCGTCCAGTTTGATGATGTCAGCGGGGTCCCGACCGAGTTCCTCGCTCATGACCTCAAAGGGCTTGACCGCGACGTATGTTTCCATTTGCGAAATATCGGGGCGGGGTGAAGGAGAGTGCTGGGGCATGATTACATCCTTTCCCGCGCCGCCGCCGCATGGGCATCCAGGCCTTCGGCGGTGGCAATGCGCACGGCCTGGGCGCTGAGCCGGGCGCTGGTGGCGGGGCTAAGGCCAATGAGGCTGATACGTTTGATAAAATCTTCGACATTCAAAGGTGAGGCGAAGCGGGCAGTGCCGGCGGTGGGCATGATGTGCGAGGGCCCGGCCACGTAGTCGCCCAGAACTTCGAAGCTGGTTTCGCCCACGAAAATGCCGCCGGCATTGCGCACTTTGGGCACCCAGGCCCAGGGATCGGCCACGGAGAGGCAGAGATGCTCGGGGGCAAACGCGTTGGCCGCGGCCATGGCCGTGGCCAGGTCGGGGGTGATCACAGCGCCGCTGCGGGTGGGCAGAGAGACGGCGAGTATGTCGGCGCGGCTGAGTGTTTCTACCCGCTGAGCAATGAGGATCTGCACGGTGGTGGCCAGTTTGCGGCTGGGGGTGAGCAAGATGGCCGTGGCCAGGATGTCGTGTTCGGCCTGGGCCAAAAGATCGGCGGCGACTTTGGCCGGGTCAGCGCTGGCATCGGCGATGACTACGGTCTCGGTGGGGCCGGGCAGGCCGTCGATACCCACGGTGCCGAAGACCTGGCGTTTGGCCAATGTGACGAACAGGCCCCCCGGTCCCACAATTTTGTCTACGGCAGGAACTGCCTCGCTGCCAAAGGCCATGGCGGCGATGGCCTGCGCCCCGCCCAGAGCAAACAGTCCGTCGATGTGGGCGATTTCGGCCGCCGCCAGGATGCTATCAGGGATGCGGCCGGTTTGGCGGTGCGGCGGCGTGCAGGCGATGACGGTTTCCACACCGGCCACGCGGGCAATCACCGCGGCCATGAGCAAGGAGGAGGGCAGCGGTGCGGTGCCGCCGGGAACGTACACGCCGACGGCTGCCAGCGGCCGCACGAGCTGGCCCAGGCTGCCTTCGTGTTCATCCATGTGCAGCCAGGAATGGGCGGGCTGGCGGCGATGGAAGGCGGCGATGCGCTCGGCCGCCAGTTCTAAAGCCGCGCGCAGCTCTGGCTCCAACTGTGCCAGCGCGGCCTGGCGTTCTGCCTTGCTGGCCAGAAAGTTGCGTGAGGTGGCGCCGTCCAGGCGGTGGGACCAGTGATAAAGGGCCTCGTCGCCCCGCTGGCGCACGTCTTCCAGGATGCGGGCCACGGCCTGTTCGGGGCTGAGGGCCACGCCAAAGGTGCGTTCGATGCCCTGCAGGAGGCTGGGGGGATAGTTGGTTTCGGCCCACGAGCGACGTTTGAGGATGCCGTCGCGGGCGCTGGGGAGGTCGTAGATGGGGAAGAGCATGGGAATTGGGAATTGCGGAATGCGAATTGCGGATTGTGAGTTGCGAGTTGTGACTGGTCACTTGCCAATGGTGTGGCGCATGGAGCTGAGGAGGGCGTCGATGGCAGCCGTATGCAGGCGGTAGCTGGCGCGGTTGACGATGAGTATGGCCTGCGATTCGAGAATGGTGCGCAGTTCCACCAGCTCGTTCGCCTGGAGGGTGTCGCCGGTTTGCACGAGATCGACGATGAGATCGGCCAGATTGACCAGTGGGCCCAGCTCGACCGAACCGCTGAGCACAATGAGCTCGGCGGAGATGCCACGGTCGCGGAAGTATTGCCCGGTGAGGCGGGGATATTTGGTGGCCACACGGGGATAAACGTCGAGGCGCAGGGGCAGGTCTTTGCGGGCAGCAGGGCCAGCCACAGAGAGGCGACAGTGGCCAAAGGGCAGGCGCATGGGTTCGAACACGTCGGCGGCGCGCTCGCGCACCACATCGCGGCCGGCAATGCCGATGTCGGCCGCGCCTTGTTCCACGAAGACGGGCACATCCATGGGCTTGGCCAGCACGTAGTTCAGGCGGCCATCCTGGCTGGCAACAACCAGCTTGCGGCCGCTGTCGGTGGCCGGCAGGGACCAGCCGGCGCGCTGCAACCAGACAAGCGCATCATCGGCCAGGCGGCCTTTGGGGAGGGCAATAGTCAGCATAGTACCTTCGCAGTTGCTTTCTTGCCCATTGAGCAAGAATCACGGGTGAAGATGAGTTGATCGATGGTCATGTTTACGATGTTTGGTAGAGCCGGTGGCTAGTGACGCGCATATTTGTTCAGTTGCTCGACCAGTTTGTGCACGGTAGTGGAGGGGTTATCGGCTGCGGGGTTGGGCGGTAAATACTGGGATAGCAGCCGTTCTGCGTTGCGGATGGCATCCTTCTGTCTGGCATGCAACTCTTCAAAGATGGTCGTGCAGTTCTTCTGGTAGGGATGACCGAGTAGATCACCAAGCTTGGCAGCATATTCATGACGAGAAACGGCGGTGTTGTAGTAGTGGAAGTGGAGCAAGTACCAAAGCTCAAAGGCCTCGTTGGAGTAAGCGACCTGGATACCAAGATTTTGGGCTTGTTGAATTGCTGCATTGAAAACCTCTGCTCCGCAGTGATCCCTGTCGAAAACGCACCACACCTGATCGTAGTCATCCGACCTGCGTTCGTCTTCAGCTTTTTTCACTAAGTCATTCGGGCTCAGGCCATAGCCTTTGGCATGAATGACAAGTTTAGGTACTCGAAAGCTGTTAAAGTAGTTCGGTTCGGTGCGTTCACCCTCGCAGACGATCAGGAAACGCTGCGCCGGTTCCCGAAAATTGACGCGTCGAGTGCGGTAACCTCGACCTTTACGTCGGGATGAGCGCTGCCTTGTCATCAAGCTCCCTCCACAATCTGCCGCAAGTCGCCCAAATAGGGAATGGCCCCGTAGCGTCCCTGGATATAATCTCGCTCAAATGAAGCGTCGTTGCGCACCTTGTACTCGGCCAAAGAGTACAGGTGCGTGGCGCCCTGTCTGTCCTTTTCCGAGAACCAGATTTGATCCCGGCGCAGAAAACGGTTATCGAGTAAACTGGTGTCTTGCGTGGTAAAGATCAGTTGGGCGTGGTGAGGGTTGGTTTGGCGAGAGTTGAACAAGCGAACGATCTCGCGGGTGAGCAACGGGTGCAGACGGGCGTCAAGCTCATCCACAAACAATACTTTTCCTTTTTCAAGTGTGTCAAATAACGGACCCGAAAACGCAAACAGTTTCTGTGTCCCTTCTGACTCATGCTGCCCGAGATCGAATTTCTCACTTCTCACACGTATTCCCTCTTGGTCGAAAACAGGGTGTTCCGTGATGACAGTTAGTCTTTCGACATCCTCTCGACTAAAAAATTCTCGAAATGGTTCGATAATCTTGCGAAACTCATCCGGCATATCTTCTGGAATAGGCTCTAAGCTGGCTAAACCTTTCTCAACGCTCAAATCTTGAATCCCAAGATCTAACTGTTGTATGAATTGCCTCATTTTGTCGGTCGCCTTGCCTTCCGACCAACGACGCATGGTATAACCCATAATGCCCTGGTCCGACAGGCCGGATATTATTCCCAAACCTCTAAACCAGTCGATAACATTTTTAGCGATAGGGCCATTGAATTGAGCGACCACTGACAGGAAGAGGGCATTGGGGCGGGTTTTCTCGATGAGGTCTCTACCCTCTTTGAATGACTCGCCTAACTTGATTTCGTCTTCGAAACGTTCGAACAGGCGGGCCTCGCGTGTGCTTGGCACATAAAAAAGCCATTCCTCAACAACCCGCTCTGAGGTGACTTCGAAGCCATAGCGATAACGTTTATCGTCCAGCACGAAAACGATCTCGAAATGGGAAGGTTGACCGATGGTTGTTGTGCTCAAGCGGAAGCTTTCGACATCAATGGCGCCGGTGGCTCTCGTTTCTTTGGTGGAGTCGATGACAAAGCGCCGCATAAAGCCAATGGCAGCGATCAGATTGCTCTTGCCGCTGGCGTTGGCGCCGTAAATGGCGGCGCTGGTCAGTAGGGGGGGCGCCCCAGGCGCAGCGAAGACGTTGTTCTCGTCCAGCGCCTTGTTCTTGGCCCTGAGTTTTGCCGCCACCATGCTGAGCGTAACTATATCACGGAAGGAACGGAAGTTTCCCACACTGAATTCAATAATCATAATAGACCTAATTATTATAGTGAAACTTGAAAATTTGTGATAAAATCTCGAATATACTCATTATAACAAGATAGGTGCTGTATGTCAATACTTTTGTGATCTTGGCGTCCTTAGCAGCCTGTGCGAGAGACCTTGGGGACTCTGAATAAGCCGGGTCAGGATCCGAGGGATTTTAGTTCAGCCACGATGTGCGGCCATTCGCCCACGGCAAAGCGCTGCGGGGGCTGGCCTGGCCGTTCCAGGATGGCGCCACCATCGCAGGTGCAGCGTAGGCTGGCAGCGGCGGTGGATGGCGATTCGGGGCCCAGGGCGAGGGCGGTGATCAGGCCGGCCGCTCGGCTTTGCTGAGCCAGCGCCACGTACTGGGCGCAGGCGCAGGGATGAATGAACAGATCGGGTCGGGGATCGGGGGGCGGGCCCAGTTGGCGGCGTTGGGCCAGCAGAATACGGTCGAGATAGAAGGCGCAGCCCACAGCGGGCCGCGGCGGACCAAAATGCCCCACGAGATTATCGTAACGGCCACCATTGACGATGGACGAGCCCATTTGGGATGTGTAGGCTTTGAAAGTGATGCCGGTATAGTAGTCCATGCCGCGCACATCGGCCAAGTCGACCATGAAGGCATGGTGCACGGCATAGTGGTGCAGGCGCTGGCTAATGGCCTGCAGCCGCTGCACGGCGTCCTGCATTTTCTGATTCCGAGCCAACTTCTGCGCCCTCGCCAGTGTGTCTGATTCCAGGCTACCGATCAAGTCCAACAACCCCAGCAATGTCTGGCGTTCAGGCGGCGGCAGGCGTAGTTCTGCTGCCAGGTCTGCCACTTCATCATGACTTTTGCGATCCAGGGCAGCCTGTACGCGGGCAATTTCCGCAGGCGCCAGTGCCAGGTGTGCCAACAGACCGTGGAAGTAGCCCAAATGCCCCAGGCTGAAGCGAAATTTTGGTAATCCCAACGCCTGTAAGGCCTGTACGGCCAGGGCCAGCACCTCGGCGTCGGCGTCGGCACCACCGGCGCCGATGAGCTCGACGCCGGCCTGCAGGAATTCGCGCTGCCGCCCTCCCCGTAGTTCTTCGTAACGGAAGGCGGAGCCGGTATAGAAAAAACGTTGGGGCAGGGCTTGATCGTAAAGCTTGGAGCCGGCAATACGGGCGGTGGGGATGGTGAGGTCGGGGCGCAGGGCCAACGTGCGGCCATCCCGGTCGAGAAAGCGATAGAGCTCTGCGGCCAGTTGCGAACCGGCTTCACCGGCGAGGGTGTCGGCGTATTCGAAGGTGGGGGGGATGATCTCGGTGTAGGCCCACAGGCGGGCCAGTTGGCGCAAGGCGCTTTCGGCCTGGCGTCGGGCCTGAGCAGCACCGCCAAAGAAGTCGGCGACCCCGCGGGGAATGGCCGGTGGTGTGATGGATGGAGGCGGGATTTGGAGTGAAGAGTGAGTCATAGGAAAAGCTTTCAACGGTGAGACCGCTGAGAACGCGGAGAAAAAAGGAAGGTGTTTAGCTCACGCCAAGCCACAGAGACGTCAAGAAAAAGAGCTAAAAAGAAGCTTTGTGAGAGGCCTTTTTGGAGGGCAATGGCAGCTACAAGATAACAAAAAAGACTAGCGAATCGCTAGTCTCGATGGTGAGCACGACCAGAGCGCCCTGGAATGGCCGCCCTCACCTGTTCAGCTATAATGATGAAGGGATGTGCGCAACAAATAGTCGGTCATGCTAACACCTTCGTCGACTATAGCAGTTTGGCGGCCAATTGTCAAAATGTTCCGACGCCTTTTCCTCTGACTACTGCTTACGTCGGGCTGTGCTGGCATCTTCGCACGTGCCTTCTGATTTGAACACGCAACACGGTTGATTTGCAGGCATGCAACACCTGGGGTGCATTGCCGAATAGATCGGGGATCACAGTCGCCGGTCAAGCCTTGCGAATCGGGTACTGCCCATACTCATGCACAGCTTCGTACATCGCCAGCAAGTTGTCAACTGGAATCTTTTCCTGGATGTTGTGGACAGGGGTGAAGACGAAGCCGCCGCCGAGACCAAAGATCTGGATGCGCTCCCGCACCTGTGCCCGTACCTCCTCCGGGGAGCCGAAGGGCAACACGGACTGAGTGTCGATACCTCCCCCCCAGAAGGTAATCGCCTCACCGAATTCCGCTTTGAGCTTGGCGGGGTCCATACCCACCGCTGTGGTCTGGACGGGGTTAAGAATGTCAATACCGCACTCAATCAACGTTCCGATGATCGGGTAGATAGCGCCGCAACAGTGAAAGAATATCTTCCACGACGTATTCTGGTGAATCCAATCAAACACGCGCTTGTAGTACGGCGCGATCATCTCGTTGAACATCTTAGGCGAGATCATCATCCCCTTCTGCGTGCCATAGTCCTCGCCCGTCCGGAATATGTCGATATTATTACCCACGGCTTGAGCATACAGTTCTAGATTCGTGAGCATGTTCTCGACCTTACGGTCGTAGAAGGCGAGGACATAATCAGGATCAGCGGCAAGGGTGTACAGCCATTCCTGGTAGCTGCTCCAACGGGTTAGAACAACCCCGGGGTCACCGAGCAAGGCTTTGTCCGTTTCGGCACGCAGCCTTTCGGCCCAGCGCCGTGCCCACCCTAACTCCTCGTCGGTGAAGGCCCACATGTCGAACGTCTCGACCGGCGGCAGCGGGTTATAAAACTTGAATTCGATCATGGGGTCAAAGTAGGGACTCATCGAGACCTTCTTAGCTACCAGTTCACCATTTAGATATAAACCCAGGCTGCCATCCTCCTCGGTCACCGGGTCGAAACGGGCTGGCATCTGAACGGGGGTGCCATCGTCTAAGCGCCAGGGACGCCAATTGTCAAGGCGCATACCGTAGGCTTGTGTCAGCCTGCGGATGGGTAGAACATCGACCCCCAATGCTCCCACCACCGGCTGCTCAACCCAGGCCAGCATTTGCTCCACGTCAAAGACTTTCACGGGCTCCCCTTCGATCCCCAATCGCTCCCGCAAGCGGGTATAGGTACCCGCAGCGATGCCGGTATTAGACTCGCCCCCCAAATCGATGGGAACCCGATCCGGCTCCTGGTGGTTTATGGCCGCCAGTACCCTCTCTCGCGATGACATACTCATTATTTCATTACCTCTTCAATGATTCGCAGATTTTCACTCGATCAAACTCGCAGCCTTGCAGATTTCGAAAACTTTCCTTGCAGTGTCGGCCAACCACGGAGGGCAATCCTGCTCGTGATCGAGAAGAATATTGTCGCAGATACGGCGATGCCGCAAAGACCAGTTCAGAAAATGGAAAAGAGTTGAAGTCTCTGGCCGCTGTTTAAAGCTCTCCTCGATCAGACCCGTGACCTTGCTGATTTCGGCCTGAATACGCCGTGCCACTTCTATTTTCCCTGAACGAACTGCTCGATGGAGTGCAACGAACGGGCGAGGATCAATTTGAACCAGGCTCACCACAAAACCCGAAGCGCCCGCAAGCAGGGAGTCAGCCAAAAACCTCTCCTTGCCTTGAAATACGTAAAAATCAGACAAGTCACCTAAGCCGGTGAGCAGCTTTTTGAAACGGACGAAATCCGCCGTCGAATCTTTAATTCCAACAATATTTCCGTGACGAGCCAACCGAATGATCATTTCCACATCCAGTTTTATCCCGACCAGATCTGGAATATCGTAGATTAACACTGGCAGGGGACTAGCGTCTGCAAACTTGAGGAAAACAGTCTCGATCTCTTTCTGGTTGTAGCGAAAATATCCAGGAGCCGTGACGACCGCCATTTGGGCACCTGCATCAGCCATAGCGTAAACGTTCTCCAGCATTTGTGGGAGCCCTGATGCCATGCATCCAGCCAGGACCGGAACGTTGCAGTCGGCTTGATCGGCGACTGTGTGGCAGATTCTGGCGCGGTCGTCGCGACTGAACCAAGGCCCGCGCCCCGTACTGCCTACGGCAAAGATGCTGCTGCAGCCAGCGCCTATCACGTCCTTACAGACAGCCTTTAAGCCATCCAAATCCAACTCTCCCGAAGGTGTACAGGGTGTCACAATGGGAACTACGATGCTCATATCTTTCACTTGTCTCTCCATGATGAGGATATCGAACTCCGTGGGTTTCACGGGTAATACATGATTGTAGCTTGCAGCGCGTCAACCTACGCGTTTACTGAAAGAATCGTTTCTTCGGAAAACCTGATACTGTTGTCGAAAGACTTCATCTTGTCGTCTCCAAGATGCCAGTTATACTGTTCCATTTTGGACCATTGCCCTTGCTTGTTCAAAATCGTCTACCATAACGACAAAGGAGGCCCCAGTCGGGAATAGTTGTGCGGGGACAATTTCGGAAAAAACATTTGACTTCCATTCCATTCTGGCAACGGGCAGGCGGCGTTCTCTGAGAATTGTGGCCCAGGCAGGCAGGTCGATCATGTCAGGATTCCCCCAATCAATGCACGCCAGACCTTTGGTATCCATAAGCTTAGATCGCCACTGGTCACCATTTCCACACCAATGGATGCCGCCAGTTCCCAGAGCGTGAAACACCTTCTCATTCAAGGGCCGGATGAATTCGGAGTAGATTTGGGGAGAAAGCATGACGGTCGAGTCATCTTTAAGTAGGCCCTTTCCCTTTACAATAGTGAAGTGTAGATAAATGAAATCTTCTCGGGCAGTCTCGGTAGATTCAGCAGCGAACTTGCGACAGGCGAGCACCCACGTCTCGGCCAACAGGTCGAGTAATTCTCTCAGGAAATCAGGACAATCGTAAAACGCGGTAAAGATGTCACTCCCCCACAAATGAACGGCATTTTCAAAAGGTCCTTGCAGATCAGGCTGAGTGATGTGGATGGCCTGTCGGCATTTCGGATAGGGTGCCAGAACCTCCTTATAATAGGCCATCGTGTCCAGAGCGCGTTGGGAGAGTTCGCTTTTTAGTTCTGGTACACCGCGTGCGACATGTCGCTTCAACGTCTCAAGGCCAATCGGCTGTGTCCAGGGGAAGTTATCCCCGATTATCTCGCTTTTGGCGCCAAAAAACGAAACGAAGAGTCCCACACCGTAAAAGGCCCGTATCTGCAAAGGATAATCATCCTTGATGAGCACGCTGTTGACAATGCTTGGGGATGGACCCATCGCGGCATAAGGCCCTATCAATTCGTTCACCATCATCTTGGCCGAATCGTGAAATGCCTGGGCGTATGGATACACGACGAAGGGCTCGGATACTGGCGCAGAGAAGGTTACCGGCGGCCGATCCACTGGCTCCCACTGTAGAGCCTTGATGTGTCGCTCTTCCACAGCAGCGACATGATCCAGGTCTATGCGCTCTTCGATCCACTCCAGGAGCTGCGTCAAAGCTGTAGAGGGCGTACTGTAGTCAAACTTGGGTATCTGTCGGCTTTTTATAATGATGTCACCTCCATATCTATGGCTTCCTGGGCGGTCTCTCTCATTCGACGGTAGGTAGCCCGAAGATGGTCCACATCCATACCAGCACAGATCAAGCGGTACCCCTCCTGGATACGCGCCGCCAATGCATCCGGTGTTAAGGCAATTATCCCGGCAGCCTTGCCGGTCTGCTGACAAACCCTGACGACATGATCCATTTCGCGCTTAACATGGGGGAATGCAGCGTCATTATCCACGCTCTTGCCAAGAATCCGTATTGCCAGGTCCCGGGCGCCGATTAACAGACCATCCACGCCCGGGACGCCGGCAATGGACTCGGCGTTCTTTACAGCCTCAGGCGTTTCAATCATCATAACGGTGATAATGCGCTTGTTCCACTCGTTCAGGTCCATCTCGATACTCTCCATCCGAACTGAACCACACGAACGATTGCCAAGCGGCGGATAGTAACAGCGGGAGACAATCTCTTCAGCCTGCTCGGGTGTATTGACCATTGGTACAATGATCCCCTCTGCGCCGGTGTCGAGTAGCCTTTCGATCGTATCGCCGTTATGAGTCCAGGTTCTGACCAGCACCGGTATCCGCATCCCATACGCGGTGCGCACCCCGTGAACGATAGTCTGCCAATCTGCGTGCGAGTGCTGGGCTTCCCACCATATCCAATCCATGTCCCTCGCTACAAGCTCAACCAAGTCAGGTGAGTTGGAGTATATGCCTGCCCCGATCTGGCAATGCCCGGCCGCCAAACGTTCCTTCAGATACATCTATGTGCCTCCTAAACTAATAACTTGTGGTGCTGGTTTGATTCCTTGAATTCTTCGACAATAAAAATACTTTACAAAAAACTCGAAGGCATTTCTACAAAATGACCGAATGCCGATGATAGCGACATAATTCTGGCTGGCTGGTTTTTTAGAAAATCTCGGTGATTCTGCTCTGCTAAAATGCCGTTGATTCTTGGGCAATAGTACCCTTCTGTTGAATGGAAAATAGACTTTATCGGACTAAGCAAGGCTGGACAGGTAACGACGATCCCCAATCATTTCGGCAATGCGCCCCAGTAATTGTCCCGCCTCCGCTCCATCGGTCACCTGGTGGTCCCATGTCAGCGAAAGATGCAGCGTTGGGCGCACGGTAAGTCTCTCGCCGACGACAAACGGACGGGACGCGATTCGCCCCAGGCCGAGAATGGCCGACTCCGGTGGATTCAGAATCGGCGTAAAAAGGTCAATGCCAAACAACCCTACATTTGTTATAGTAACCGTTCCTCCGGTCATCTCGTCGGGCAACAGCTTCCTATTCGCCGCCCGTGTAGCAAAATCTTCGATAGCGCCGGCGATTTCGACCAGGGGCCGCGAGTGCGCATTAGGCACCACCGGCACGACCAACCCGACTGGGGTGGCAATGGCGATGCCCACATTCACCTCTTCCCAGACCACGATCACCCCGGACTCGATGCTCGCATTCAAGATTGGCTGTTCGGTCAGGGCAGTTGCCAGCGCCTTGGCCAGGATGGCATCGTAGCTGACGCGGACCCCGAGTTCGGATGCGCGCGCCACCAGGGCTTGACGTGTCTTGACCAATTCAGTAGCGTCTATTTCTCGGACGATGGTAAGCTGTGCCCGTTGGGCCAGGCTTTCTACCATACGTCGGGCTATCACCGCACGCCGTCCGGTTAGCGGGATGCTTCGCAGCACACGTCGCTGTGGCTCCTTGAGGAGAGCGGCCGCTTTTTGTACCGCCGCCCGTACGTCAGCCTCCACGATCCGCGCACCTGGGCCGCTGCCTACGAGCGTGGCCAGGTCAATACCGTGCAGTGCCGCGATTCGGCGGGCGATGGGGGTGGAGCGTATTCTCCCAGCCGGGCCTGCTCCGGGCACTTGTGCAAGAGGTACGGAGGATGGAGGCACTGCCACGGACCGAGGACTCTGCTCCCCTGGCTCGGCTGCCACCTCACCAACTGTCAAGATGTACCCCAGCACTTGCAGAACTGGTACAACCTCCCCCTCGGCAGCGACATATTTAACTACACCGTCTACAGGGGCCGTGATCGTCTGGACAACTTTGTCTGTTTCGATTTCGAGTAGTTCCTCACCCTTTTTGACGCTGGCCCCATCTGCCACCAGCCAGTGCGTGAGGGTACCCGCAACCATCATCATACCCAGTTGAGGCATACGTATCTCAGTGTTCACCAGCCTGAGCTCCCCACCATCTGGCGCACTGTAGTCAGGATGTCTTCTTCTTTTGGAACCACCTCCCTCTCAAGCTGGAGATTGGCCGGAATAGGAGCATCCTTGGCGGCTACCCGCATAATGGGCGCATCCAGGTATTCAAAGACGTGCTCGCCCAACGTGGCGGCCACCTCGGAGGCGTAGCCGCCGGTGCGGCAGCCCTCATTCACCACAACTAACCGATGGGTGCGGCGAACCGACTCGGCGATGGTTTCGACATCCAGGGGGTTGAGCGTGCGTGGATCAATCACCTCAGCTTCGGTTCCCTCCAGGGCCAGGGTGGTCGCTGCCGCCAGAGCATACTGAACCTGGTGTGAGGTAGCGACAATCGTAACGTCTCTACCCTTTCGCTTTATATCCGCCACTCCCAGGGGAACCAGATACTCTTCTTCGGGAACGGGGCCTTTCAGCGAATAGAGCAACTTATGCTCAATAAAGAAAACCGGGTTGTCATCTCGAACGGCGGTCTTCAGCAGCCCCTTAGCGTCAAAGGGGGTAGAAGGGGCTACGACGATCAACCCGGGTATGTGGACTAACCAGGCCTCCAGGCTTTGAGAGTGCTGGGCAGCCAGTCCCAAGCCCACCCCCTCTTGCGTGCGAATCACCAGCGCCGGCCGTGCCTTTCCGCCAGACATGTAGGTAACCTTGGCAACCTGGTTGGCGACCTGGTCCATGCAAACGCCGAGCAAATCAATAAACATCAATTCAACAATGGGACGACAGCCGGTCAGAGCGGCCCCCAAGGCTGCTCCGACCAGAGCCTGCTCTGAAATAGGGGTATTGCGCACTCGCTCAGGGCCAAATTCATGGCGCAGGCCTTCGGTCACGCCGAGCGTTCCTTTGCCCAACCCGATATCTTCACCCATAATAAACACATCCATGTCGCGAGCCATCTCTTCGTGGAGGGCCTCATTCAGTGCCTGCAAATAGCTGATCTCTCTCATTGACATTAGCCTACTCCTTCCTCGACAATGTAGGAGACACGCTCTAAATCTCCCAACGGTTTGAACGGGCGGCGGACATCCATGGTCAGCTCAGAAGGGTCAGGGTCGGGGCTGGAAAGGGCAAACTCCAACGCCTCCTTGGCTTCTTGCCGCGTCTCAGCCATCATTTGCTGCATCAATTCCTTGTTTATCATGCCGGCTTCTATCAAAACCTTCTCGAAGCGAGGCAAGGGGTCATTCTTCTTGTGCATCTCGACCTCCCCAGGCTTTCGATAGTCTTCAGGGTCACCGACGTAATGCCCCAAAAACCGGTAGGTTTTGCATTCAAGCAGCGTTGGCCCTTCGCCGGCCAACGCCCTCTCTCTGGCCTCAACCGCTGCCCGGTAAACTGCCAGAACATCGTTGCCGTCAACGGTCGTACCGACCATGCCGTAGGCGGCGGCACGAGCAGAGAGATCTTTGATCGCAGTGGTCCACTCCATGGGGGTGAACATAGCGAAAGTATTGTTTTCGCATACGAAGATAACCGGTAGTTTCCAGGCCGCGGCGAGATTGAGTGACTCATGAAAAGAGCCGGTGTTGGCTGCGCCATCCCCAAAAAAGCTGGCCACTACCCAGCCCCCCTGCTTGAGCTTGCTTGAGAGTGCAGCGCCGACAGCAGTGGGAAGACCACCGCCCACGATACCGTTGGCGCCCAGAATGCCAAGGTTCAGATCGGCAATGTGCATAGAACCTCCCTTGCCCTTGCAATACCCGGTGGCCTTGCCCAGTATTTCGGCCATCATTGGCTTCAACTGCCCACCCTTGGCGATCAGATGGCCATGGCCGCGATGGGTGCTGGTGATATAGTCCATGGGACGCAGGGTGGTGCACACACCAACGGCGACTGCCTCTTCGCCAACGTACAAATGAGGGCCACCGGCAATCACGCCCCGCTGCACCCCATCGTACACTGCCATCTCGAAAGCACGGATGCGGTGCATCTGGCGATACATTCCGAGCAACTCCTCTTTAGTCAGATCGGCCATTGTTGACTCTTTGTTGCTCATTATTTTCAGTGCCTCCTGGTAGAGCTGTACTGTCGGTTGCTTGATTCTGACGCCCGTAGGGCGGCATAGGGCCACTCATTCTTCTTCCTCGCTGAACCGGTATGTACTGGCTCCGGAGGAAAGGGCTGCATCTGCCTCAGCAGCAAAGGCTTTTGTCTGGGCAATAATATCTACTCCGACCTCCTCGCTCCAGGCTGCGATGAGACGCTTGAATATAGGCCCCATCTTCCCACCACCAATGGTCAGGCCATTGATTTTGGTGCAGGGCAACATCGAAAAGGCTGTGGAGGTGAAGAACGCTTCGTCCGCATGGATTGCGTCGTACAAGTCGATATTTTTCTCTTGAGCTTCAAGCCCTAAGCGGTGAGCCAGATCAAGGATGTACGCCCGTCTGGTGCCGCGCAGAATATTGCGGCCTTCCGGCGTCAGGAGCTTCCCATCCACGACAATGAAGAAATTGGCCCCCGTGGCCTCGGCAATGAGACCATCCGGATCAAGGAGCAGAGCCATTGCGTTGGGATCGTCAGCCAGGGAAACTTGCAGATTAGCAAACAAGAAATGCAAACGGCTGCGATTCTTGATTTTCTGTTCGAGTAGTTGTGATGGGATCGCCCGTTGCGATGGCGTTATGGCGTGGATACCGTCGTCGTAGAAATGTGCCAGTGAGGCCACAGTCCACTTGACCGGAAAGTCGGCGATCACAACCGTCGGTTCGACCTTGCCACCGAAGACCATTCGGTACATACCCAGCGGTCCCCGGGAAACATCAATCATCATGCGGTGCTCGTCGCGAGGTGCAAACGCCGGCTCGTTGGCTTCCATGGTCTGGTAGACAAGTTGTTCCATTTCCTCGATAGAAATCTTGAGCGGTATTCGAAGCTGCCTGACGCCGCGGTATAAGCGTTCGAGATGTTGACGCAGCATAAATTGTTTCTTGTTAAAGGAGCGTGTCATCTCGAACACCATGTCACCGAACATCAGCGCCGAATCATAGATTGAGATATTCGCCTCTATCTCCGGCACAAATTCACCGTTTAGATATACCAGGCGTTGCGGTTTTTGACTCATGGTTTTGCCTCCGATTTGGTTTAGTGAGAAGTAGCAGAAGATGTATTACTCGACCCCCAGCAGTGCCTTAGCCACACGGGGAGCGCTACCGGCATCAGCGGCAAAGCCATCGGCGCCAATTTTGTCGGCAAAATCCTGAGTAATGGGCGCACCGCCAATGATAACCTTGACCTGATTCCGTACCCCGGCTTCGGTCAGCGCTTCGATGGTGGCGGTGATGGAGGGCATCGTAGTGGTCAACAGGGCCGACATTCCCACCATATCAATTTCGTTTTCCTGAACCGCGGCCACAAACTTTTCAGGGGCCACGTTGGTACCCAGGTCGATGATCTCAAATCCGGCCCCTTCCAGCATCATACCAACCAGATTCTTGCCGATGTCGTGCAGATCACCGGCTACAGTGCCGATCACCACTTTCCCCAATGCCTTGATATCCGCTTCTACCAGCAGCGGTTTGAGGATATTGACCGCCACCTGCATTGCCCGGGCAGCAATTAACATCTCGGGGACAAATTTTTCGCCGATTTCGAACTGCCGGCCCACTTCGGTCATCGCCGGAATGCAAGCCTGGTGCAAAATCTCTTCGGCTGCGGTACCATTATCTATTGCGGCCTTCACCTCGGATTCGGCGACGTTTGCATCACCTCTCAGTACTGCATCGTAGATAGTTTCAAGACTCATTTTTCAGCCTCCCTTCATATTGAATAAATTTCTAGGTTTCATTGTGCATATCTCCTGTAGTTGAATACCAGCAATTTATGACTGGCGTAGCGGATAGCGGCCGTAGTGATGGGCTGCTTGATACATTGCCCAGACATTTTCACCGGACACATCTGCTTCGATATTATGTACACTGGCCAGGATGTAACCCCCACCCGGGGCCAGATCGGAGATACGCTGCCGTACTTCGGCTTTGACGTCCTCCGGGGTGCCAAAAGGCAATACGTGCTGTGTATCAATCCCACCCCAAAACGCCAGGTTCTTCCCAAAACTGCGTTTGAGGCGGGCGGTGTCCATGCCCGCAGCCCGAACCTGAACGGGGTTCAGAATCTCGACCCCCAACTCAATCAGGTCCGGGATGGCGTAGTAGACTGAGCCGCAGCTATGAAACCACAGCTTGGCCTGTGTTTTGCGGCGAATAGCCTCAATCAGTTTTTTCATGCGAGGCTTGATCATCTCACGGAACATTTGGGGGGAAATCACCGGGCCACTCTGCATCGCGATGTCATCTTTGAAAGCGATGATGTCAATATAGGGGTTGACCGCATCCAAAAAGGCGGAAACGATATCGATCTCAACGGCAAGAATACGGTCCATCAATTCCTCAGCGAAATCGCGATCAGCCGCCAGGTCCAGGAGAAACGTGTCGAAGCCACGCACCATCTGCGCCCGCTCGAAAAAATGGCCCGCAAATTCGCCGAGAACGGCGTACGGTGTATTTTCCCGCAGATACCTGGCCCTTTCTGCCAGACCGGTTACCAAATCAGGGTTCTTGCCGTCAGGCCATGGGTAGCTTTCCAGGTCGCGTTGGGTAGCGTTTCTCAAAGGGTACTCGGCAAGGTGGAAGCAGAGTCCTCCCTCGGGTCGCCGCCAGACTGTCCCCCAATGGTCGACGAGTTCTGTGGCCGATAAGAGAACAGGCTTGTAGGCGCTGCCCCCCACTCGAATACCACGTACGTCGGCGCCCACTAACTCCAGAACCGTCTCCGATGGTTTTGCCAATTGCCCAACTACGTCCCATATTTCGATCTCCTCTTCAATTCCGAGCACCTTGAGTAGACGTTCGTAGGCCAGGACGTGAATGCCCGTCGGGCCAACACTGCCAAGATCAATCGGTACACGGTCTGGCTCCTCATGATTGATTGCCGCTAGTACCCGTTCGCGAGCGTTCATAGTCTGCCATACCTCCAGGCGGCATCCCGGAAGGCTAAAAGGTTCTCATACGGTGTCAGCGGTGAGGTATTGCAACTGGAACCAAACAGAAAACGACGTTTGTCGCCCATCGAAGCGAAAAGATCACGCACGTAAGCATCGATTCGCTCCGTGGCATCTGCACCTGTCAACTCCTGCTCGGGAGCTGCCATACCACCACACACAATCAACCGATCGCTGAGCGCCCGCGCCTCGTGGAGATGCCAGTCACCCAAAGGGGGCGGCGCTTGACCTTCTACGCATGCCACGCCCGTTTCCAGGAACAGTGGCCCCAGCGCTTTCAGGTGACCACAGGCATGTAGAAACAGGTATTTACCTCGGGCACGGACCATCTCCGCCTCTTTTTTCAGGATCGGCAGGCAGAACTCTTCGTACCAGTAGGGCGGATAGAACATAGAGTCTACATTATCCGGCACTTCAAAGACCCAAACTTCATCCAGGTCTACCACTTCTTCCAGCCACTCAAGCGACTGTCGCTCGTGGATAGAGGCCAGCTCACGCATTTTCTCCGGGTGGTCCATGATGAAAAAAGTGGCCTGCTCCTGACCGGCCAGCCAGTGGAATTTCTTGAGGGGTGTTGGCAGGAGTTGGAGCAAAATGGTCCCATCTTCACCCACATTGGATAGACCTGCCTGGAGTGCCTCAGAGTCACACTGCGTCTCGGTGTCCTCCAGCCAATAGCGAATGGCCGCGTATTCGGAGTCGAAATCTTTCCACCAATGTTCCGATTCAAACGGCGCTCCGGCATCCTCTCGATATTCCCAGGTGTGAGTCAGCGGGCCATACGGGGTCCCGATTCTCTCTTTCCGAATCGGCCCGCCCTCGAAACTGGCAAAATCCGCATTTGGCGTCTTGCTGTCACGAAATGCGCCCTCAAATTCAATGGTGTACTGACAGGCGCGGCAGACTGACTTAGCAATTTCTCCATCAAACTTGGAAAAGATGTCTGCACCCATGCCCCTGAGCACCTCAACGGGGCTTTGAGCGTCGCTAATGACATCGGGCAGCGTGTCGTTGTATTGATTCACATAGAACCATTGCCATATGTTGGGCACAAAGGGCACGCGATCCGGTTTTTCTCCAGCCAGTGTGGCGAGGATGCGTTGCTTCCCATTCATCTTATGTTCTCCTCCACGATCTCTGGCCAGGGATGCAGCTCAGGAGCGAGCAGACGGGTTGGAGCAAAGTACTGAGTCGGATAATCATCCGGCCCATCCAAGCCCAAGATTTGCTGAACCACATGACGGGCGCCATTGAAAGACACGGCTGTGCCCGATCCGCACATTCCCCCGATGATGTACTGGCGTTTGCCGTCCAGCAGACCGACAACCGGGAATTCGTCTGGAGTGAAGCCGGCGGTAGAACTCCACTCGCGTGTCACATGAAGTGAGCTACGCCCAAAATATTTTTGTATCTCGCCAACCAGAAATTTGGTGATAAAGCGCGAAGGGTGATTACTCCCGGCCTCTCGGTAAGAGAGATGGGTTTCATCAGAGCCAAACAACACCCCTTGTGGGTGGCCAAAGCGGCCAAAGAAACCGCGCTTACAACTGTAACCGATATCCGGCTTCATGTCTGATGGCCCGCCTTCCGCGAAAGCAGCTTGGGTCTGAACGGGTTCAATCAGGTCTCTATACTGTGCGTGCAAGAGGCCCGTGAACGACTCGGTCGCATTGATGACGAAGCGAGCCTTTATGGCGCCGCGCGTCGTATGCACCAGGTAGTGCTCTCCAGCGTCCTCTACCTGCAGAACTTTGGTACGCGTAAAGAGACTCACAGAAGGTTGTTCGAGTGCAGTATTAAGCAAGCACCAGACCCACTTGGCAGGGTGGAAGTGGGCTGCGCCCTTTGAGAAGCTGGCCGCACAATCCAGTTGTATTCCTCCCAAACTTAGGGCTTCATCAGGCTGTATTCTGCTGCGGTCATTGAATCCGGCTGCCCAATCAAGATGCAGCGATTCTTCCAGCAGCGCTTGATCCTCCACATCCACTGCCTGAATCCAACCATTTCGCACATAGTCACAGTCGTATTGCTCCTTGGCGATGGTTTCTTCGATGAGGCAGGCATTTTTATAGGCACTCTTGGCATAGGCCGTCGCAAATTGTGAGGCGAGCTTGTGGCGCTGCATCGGGGTTAAGTCGGGCCGGGCAGATTCAAGATGTTTACGAACGGTCCCCCTCACCATTGCAAAATAGCGACCCATGACTACCACACCTTCGTTGCTGCCGCTGGCGCCTGAGGCAGGATCATTCATTTCGAGAACCACCATGTCACCTGCCCCTTGTTTTGCCCAATGGTAAGCACAACCAGCGCCAGTGAAACCGGCGCCAATCACTGCGACTTCGACCTCATCGGGGAGCTGCGCATCAGGCTGGGTAGACCAGGGATAGTTAGCAAAAGGATTGCCCTCTGCCAGCCATACCGGCACCTTGGAAACGCACCTTGCAAAACTCACGGTGGACAAGGCGTCGGGGATGATACGAAACACTTGGTGTATGGCCCAGGCCATAAACCGTATCCGTCGAACCAAGCTGCCATCATCGGGGTACATCGCTTTCATAAAAGTGTTAGCTGCTCTGAAATCGTGCGCTTCCAGACCGGCAACCAGACTGGCAGATTCGCCAAGATGTCTAACGATGCCCGAAAATTTCAGCATTTTGCTTGTTGAAGCCCCTTTATTCATCATTGTCACCTTTGGTGCGCTTCCTGCCAGACGGTCCATATCTCACGGCCCTCTTCGAGGGAGCCAGCCTGAAAGTAGAGTACAAGTCCTGACTCGTTCTTGAAACGCGGCACGAAGTAGTTTGCCCAGTCACGGAATGAGCCGTATTTCCGGCAAACATACTGCATGGCATCTTCACCGTAAAAAGCCTCTATAGCCAGACGACCACGCAATTCATCGAGATGCTGCTCGTAGTACTCGAAGCCAAATTGAGAACTGACGACCGCCACCTCCGAGGCCGGGAGCAATGCCGAGTAGATATGTTCAAAGCGAGAATGGGGGAGCGAACAGAAATGAATGTGGCCCCTGCCACCAAAATATTGGTTGACCTGGGCGAAAGCCGGAACACAGAACTCACGGATCATCGCCGGCGATAGATTCACCATCGAATCTTCCCCCAGCCTCAGGCCGGCGCCCATGATACAAAAATTTGAGATGTGTTCATCACGTAATGGCGCCGCCACCAGCATACGCACTTTTTTTTCAACTTCAATCAGCAGTTGTGTACAGTTGCAGATAAAACGGTGGCAAAGATCGGGATGATCTATCAGATCGACCAGAATGTCCGAACCACGCAGTTCCATAGCAGTAGAGAATGGCCCTGCCGGCATAGGGGCCACGACGTGGACCCATGGCGGAAGGTTTCCCCGATAGAAGCGCGCCATTCTCTCGACTTCGGGCATAATGCCGGCATCCAGGCCGGGCACTCCCCACTCGGCTGCTTCCTGGATGCTGGAAAAGACCGGTACCGGGGTTGGTCCGACCTCCTGTAAGGTTGTGGAGCTGCTCTCTGGCATCAACAGTTCGGCTCCAAACATGCTGGTCAGGACGGCATCACCCAGGTGGTTGATGGCAACAGCAGGCATTAGGTCTGAACCAACAGCCAGGGTATCGGCCAGTGTTTTCCTTTGAAATTCCAGGAATGGCTCAGGATTGAGCCACTGGGAGTAATCAATTCCATCTGTGTGCCTCGGGTTGACCACGTGGATTCCTAAAGGTATCCGGCCTTGTGGCTTCCAGGCAAACGCGTTCTGGTGCAGGCGAGCCACCTCGGCGCAATGATCAGGCTTATGTAAATGGTCAAAACTCAAGTTATTCGCCCCCTTTTGGTCATGCCGTTTTGACCTTGTAGCATCTCTCATCGTGCATATTTCCTGTAGTTGAATACCACCAGGAAATCCTTGCATCTGCCCCTGACCGCCTGGAACCAGGCATCACGGCGGGGTGGGTTCGCCACAGAGGCCAATTTTGGTTTTATGGGTGTGGGGTCGCCCGTAGAAAGGACCGACTCTGACAATATCCCGTCCGCTATGAGCTGTCGCAGTTGTTCCTCGTCAAAGATGTCGTGCAGACTTGAGAGAACCTCACGCGCCACTGCCTGCCCACCATGTACTGCCAGCGTGGTGTAAATGTTGATTTTCAAAAAGCCGTCCTCAGGCAGTTTGGGGAGATCTTCGGGTTTGACCGAGGAAGTGCCGTGCAGGCACAGTATTTTGCCCACCGCCGCACTAATTTCCCGCGCCCGGTCAGACCGATACCGGACCTGGTCGGCCGTGGCCCGGTGTTCGGTGCCTACATTTGGCACGATAATATCCACCCCTGTCTCACTCAAAAACCTGCGTGCCTGTGCAACCGTTGTCGGTTCGTTTTTTGATCCACTACCGCCGGATTCAAAGATTTCATCCACCGCGCCTTCCACCACAACCCGGCCCCGCATCTTCTCCACGTATTCTGCCGTCAGCCGTATGTTCTCCTCAAAAGGTTTCTCGCTGGCGTCATGCATCACCGAGGCAAACTGATCGACAAAGTGATCAAGAATATCACTATCCAACCAGGGAAAGCCATGATCAAGATGCGGCAATACCCGCAGTTTCCGATAGGGACTGTTCTCTCCCATAAACACCTGCAAGTCCGAAAACATCAGTTGCGTACCCAGCACTGGGTTGCCACAGGCGGTGATCAACGTCATCTGGCCCCGCGGCGGATACCGCACCGTCCAGGAGGGGACAATAGGCAAATTCTCTACCCCGATCTCCTGACCATACTCCAACACCGACGCCAGCACCGCTTCTAGCGTCTCTCTGTCCTCCATACAAAACACAGGAAGTGCAGCCCCCAATTCAGCCGCTTCCTGGTAGACATCTTTCACTTCCTGATAATCCGTAATGATTGGCATGAGTTTACATCCCGCCTTAGTGCATAACCGCGCCGCCAGTGATGTTGATGGCCTGTCCAGTGATGTATGCGGCGTCATCGCCGGCCAGAAAGACGGCAGTACGGGCAACATCCTCGGGGGTGCCTAACCTACCACAGGGGATCTTTTCTTCCAGATAGGACCGGACATCTTCCGGCCTGATGTTCCGCTTGCGCGCATAGTCTTTTGTCTGCTCATCCCAGAGCGGTGTAAAGACCACCCCAGGACACAGGGCGTTGACCCGAATTCCGTCCCCGGCAAACTCCTGGGCCAGTGACTGGGTTAAACCAATGACTCCGAACTTGCTGGCGCAATAGGCGGCATAGTGACTGTTGCCAACCTTACCAGATTGAGATGACATATTCAGAATCACGCCGCGTCTCCGGGGCAGCATACGGCGAACAGCCACCTGACAGCCGATGAAGGTACCCTTCAGATTGACGTTTAATATCAGATCCCACAGATCATCGCTGCAATCAAGAAAAGGGACAACCCGAGAAATACCGGCGTTGTTCACCCAGATGTCCAGTGGTCCCAATTGCTTTTCGATCTTGCAGACAGCGTCTTCCACTGTCGCATGATCGGAAACATCAAAACCCCAGGAGAATGCTTGGCCCTGGGCGTCTCGAATTTCTGCCGCGATCTGCTCTGCCGCTTCCCGGCGCATATCGGTGACAGCTACCAAAGCTCCTTCTCTGGCAAAGGCGCGGCAAATTTCAGCGCCGATGCCGCTACCACCACCCGTTACCACAGCAACCTTGTTCACAAGCTTCATGTGAGATGCACTCCGTAGAACATGATGACTCAATCCATCCGCTTGCCGCCGTTGACGGCGATAATGTCACCCGTGATATAGGAGGCGTCCTCTGAGGCTAGAAAGGAGATAACTCTTGCCACCTCCTCGGGCCGGCCTAGCCTGGCCAGGGGAATCACTTGGCGCAGTTTCTCAAGGGTTTCGGGTGTGTTGGTGCGCTGATGGATGGGGGTATCTATGACGCCGGGCGAGACGGCGTTTACCGTGATGTGAAAGGGGGCCAATTCCAGGGCCATCGCCCGCGTCAAAGCTTCGAGACCGCCTTTGCTCGCCGCGTAGTGGGCGGCGCCAGGTCCGCCGCCGGTACGCGCAGAAATTGAGGTGACGTTGATAATCCGCCCTGCCTTCGCTGTCTTCATGCCAGGGATACAATATTTGGCGCAGAGAAACGCGCCCCGCAGATTGACGCCCATCACCTTGTCCCAAAGTTCCTCTTCCATTCTGTCTAAAGGTGATGCGGCAAAAACATCACCCGCATTGTTGACCAGGATGCTGATGGAGCGTCCGAAATGAGCCGCAATCGCTTCCACCCCGGCTTTTATTTCCTGGCCGTTGGATACGTCCACTTTTACCGTGAAAATGTCATGGCCATGTTCCTGCATCTTCTGGGCCAGGGATTCGGCAGCCACCCGGCTGGTGTTGTAGCAACAGGCGACATCGGCTCCTAACATGGCCAGGCGCTCAACGGTCGCCGCCCCAATGCCGGTGGCCCCACCGGTTACCATCGCCGTCTTAGCAGTAAGAATTTTCATGTTTTACCTCCAAATCGCTAATGTTAACGTTATGCATACTTCCTCCAGGCTTCCACCAAACTCAGGACATTAGCCCAGGGTACACCAGAGTAAATGCCGGGGATAATGTGCATAATGAATCCGCCGCCCGCAGCCATCAGTCGAAGTGTGTCCTGTACAGTTCGGTCAATTTCTGCAGGAGAAGCGTTTGCCAGGAACAAATCACCATTAATTCCGCCCATAAGTGTCTTGGTCGCCCCCAATTCCCTCTTCAACAAGGCCATATCTTCCTGGCCCTGCACCGGGTCAATGTCACACAAGATGTCAACCTTCATTTTTTTGTAGATATCGACTAACTGAGTTAGCCCTTTGCTTTGCTGCTGCCTGAGCAATGTCCCCGCCTGATGGACCATATCCGCCTCTTCGTCCATCCTGGGCCGCAAATAGTAATCAAAATATTTGCGACTCCAGAAGTCAGGGATGTCGTAGTAGCCAAAACGGGTCACTATGTCGATGTCGCCGATGTCGAGGACCATCTCCAACGTCGCCAACTGCCATTCGTGGATAATCTGTAGGAACTCGCCCACGTACTCAGGGTCCACTTCATAAGAGAGCATGGTCTCGATGGCATCTGTGAGCCACACCATAGCCGACCCACAATAAGTACGGCGGGCGATAAAGGCCACTTGACGTTTCTGAGCTTCTTTCTTGGCGTAGAAGGCGTCTGTGCGCCACTCAGCCAGTTGGTCACCGGACGTAGGCTGGAAGAGATAGCGCATTTTCGCTAAATCTTCGGGTCCCTTAATCAGAAACTCAACGCTTCGTGAAGGGTTCACGTCCTCCAGCAAACCAATCCCGTCTATCAAGTTGTCGGTCAGTCGCCCGCGGGTTTTGCCGTTGATTTTGTTCCATTGGTATAGGCCGGGGGTTTCCTTGATTAGCTGTCGCAGTGAGCCAGCCGGTGTTTCATATTCTTTGCCCAGCAGCACCGTGCCGTTCCTCTCTTGGCGCCAGCTACGTACCTTAACATCGGGATGAAATGCCGGGTCGGGCAACCATAGCTCGATCATCGCATCAACGCCGAGCGCCAGCAGAGCGTCGGTGCGTTCAAATTGGTCCTCCCAGGTAGTCGCTTGTGGGTCGTACTGATAATAGAGAGGGTGAACATCCAGGTGCAGCGGCACATGGTCGGTGGGCTCATGGGCGCAGGTAGCCAGAAGCCGTTCTCGCGAAGTCATACTTGTCTTCATAGGCTTTCCACCATTCCTGTCCCGTGGGTGCTGGCTGAATTCCAGTTCCCCCCGACACACTCGGCCAGAGCTTGTTCGATCACCCTAACCCCCTCCAGAAGCGCTTCCTCTGTGATGCAGAGGGGCGGCGCAATTTTCAACGTTCCGCGCCCTCCGGTCGGCAGCATCAAGAGACCAAGCTCTATGCAGCGCGTGATGACACGCTTGGCTAGACTCAAATTCGGTTGCCCCGTGGCCGGGTTCAACAGATACACACCCCAGATGAGGCCTTTTCCGTTGATGGCCCCGACATAGCCCGGGAAACTCTCGCAGAGATGCTCCAATGATTTTCGCATCACAGGATCAAGTGCAACCGCGTTCGCCATCAGCCCCTCTTCTCGAATGGTGTTGATATTGGCTATCGTTGCAGCACAACACAACGGATTTCCTGTGTGGGTGCTGCTCATCTCACCAGGATCAGGCAAATCGAGGATCGCAGCTCGCCCGGCCACAGCAGACATAGGCAAAGATGCAGTCATACCCTTGCCCAGACAGATTAGATCAGCTTCGACCCCATAATGCTCAAACCCAAACCATTTAGCTGTCCGACCAAAAGCTGCCTGTATCTCATCGAAGATAAGTAACGTCTTGTGCTTGTCCGCCCACTCACGCAGTGCCTGTACATAGTCCAAGGGCATAAAGGCAACGGTTGGTCCCTGAAACGTCTCCGTGATAACGCCAGCAAAAAGATCGTCCGGGACATCCTGTTCGCGGAGTTGTTCCAGCGATCGTTCCAGGCATTCTACTCCACAATTTTCATACTTTTGCCGGCCCCAAGGACAGCGTGCACATTCTGGAAATGGAATATGATGGAAGCCACCTGGCTTTTGGCCCATCCACTCCTGCTGATCCAGAAAGCCTCCAGCCATCTGAGCCCCCAGCGTCCGGCCGTGGAAGGAATTGTAGTAGGAGAGGATGTGAATTTTTCCGGACGCGATTGTTTGCCCATACATACGAGTGAGCTTGAGAGCTGCTTCAACGGCCTCCGATCCGGTACTTAACAAGAAGACTTTATCAAGATAAGGCGGCAGAATCTCTCTCATTGCCTTGACAGCTCTCAGCCGGATCTCGGTTGGATTGCAGTAACTGTGGAATAGATAATGGTCAAGCTGTTCGCGAATGGCCTGGCTAATCTTGGGATTGGCGTGGCCAACGTTGGCCAGCACAATCGCTGAAGTAAAATCAAGCCATCGATTGCCATGCCCGTCCCAAACCTGGAACCCCTCTGCTCTGTTCCAGACGACCGGCGAAATACCAGTCATCGAGCGCGGTTCCAGCCGGCTCAGTTCATCAATGACTGTCCGAGAGTCAGGGTGTGGGATATCCGAGACAATTCGACGATACCGCGTTTCAACCTTGATTTCGTTACGCATCGTTCCCTCCTGCGAGGCTCAAAACTTGAACGATCTCGAGTAGGTTTCCCTCAGGGTCACGGGCAAAAAAAAGCTTTGCTTTTCCATCTGGTGCGTATACAGGCTTGCTCAACACCTCACAGCCATTATCACGCAGAATCCGCCACGATTTCTCCACGTCGGCCACCGTAAAAGCAATGTGACGAATGCCTCTATCGCACATTCTGTTCCCTTCCGGAGGGGGCGTTGGGTGTGCTTCATCTTTGAGGAGCTCGATCACCGAACCGTCAGGCGCGGTCAGTTTTATCATGTGTAGATTTACGCCGCTCAATTGTTGAACGGTGTCGATAAACTCGCCCCTTTCCCAGAAGTCTATCGCTATCTCCAGCCCCATGATGTCCTGCCAGAAATGAAGGCACTTCTCCATGTCCTGCACCACGATGCCGGTATGTCTGGTGGCAAGTATCATGATTTTCTGCTTTTATGAGGATAGACCAAGACTTTCAATGACTGTTTGTTTTTCATTAGATCTAAACCTTCGTGGATATCTTCAAGTGATATGCGATGGGTAATAATGGGGGTTGTGTCCATCTTTCCCTCAGCCATCAGCCGCACGGCTTTCGCCACGTGCTCCGGCCGCGAGTCCGACGCCCCGACAATGCGTAGCTCACCGTAATGCACAACGCGACTGTTTAGCGTGATGTCCGGCGCATCTTTCGGCAGACTGGCGAACAGGCTAACCGTACCACCTTTGCGGGCAAAATGAATTGATTTCTCTTGAGCCTCACGTGTCGGCGCACAGACGGAAACCAAGTCAGCCCCCAGTCCTCCCGTCTGCTCCCTAACCACAGACAACACATCCTCTTGAGCGCCATTGATCACCCTGACACCGCCAAGTTTACGCAGCAAAGACAGCCTTGGTTCCGAGCGTTGCACGATCATCACTTTTTTCACCCCCAGGGCCTTTGCTGCTTCAGCGTGTAAGGCCCCCAATGGCCCACCGCCAATAATGAGAACACTGCCGCAGGCCTTCACGTTAGCGAGCTCCAGGGCATTAAGTACACAACTCAGAGGTTCGCTCAATGCTGCCGCCTCATCTGAGACGGAGTCGGGCACTTTAATCACGTTGCCGTTAACGATCGCCAGCGGGGGAATCGCCAATCGCTCTGCAAATCCGCCATCGAAATCATAACTGATGGGTTTGGCATTGGGACACAGGTTGCCCAGGCCCAGATCGCAATAGGGACAATCACCGCAAGCCATGGTGGTGGCCAATGTTATCCGTTCACCTGTGGCAAAACCTTGGACCTGCGAACCGACATGCACAATATAGCCCACCAACTCGTGGCCGATGATGCGCGGGGGATGACAACGCGGATTACCGATGGTCGCCAGCTTGAGATCAGTGCCACAGATGGCACAACAGCGAACCTCCACGATTAGATTGTCTTCTGCCGGTTCAGGTTCTGGCCGATCCTCAACTCGGATATCACCGGGGGCGTAATAGACAACTGCTTTCATCATAGTATACCGTTTTCTCTTGTCTGGAGAGGCTATTGACATTCAGACCAAGTTATGATAGAATCAGAAATATGTCAGACATCCGACATCCTATAAGCATTATAACCTATATCGAAGTCGATGTCAATAGCCTATATCAAAAGAAGGCGACCCAATTTCAGATAACTATTGCTTAGATAAAAAAGTGAGGATTGCCTATGACAAAACTACTTCAAAGACCGGCTCTGAACCAAGCCATTCGCGATTACGTCAAACAGTATATTTTGGATCAAGGGTTGAGTGCAGGCGACCCCCTCCCATCAGAAACGCAACTGGCTGAAGAGTTGGGAGTTGGGCGCGGCTCTGTCAGGGAAGCGATCAAGGCCCTACAATCGCTGGGCATCATCGAAGTCCGGCGTGGCGATGGACTTTACGTACGCCCCTATACCTTTGACCCCATTCTTGAAACCCTCAATTATGGTATACGTTTTGATACGAACACGTTGGCAGAGTTGGCCCAGATTCGGGTCTTGTTGGAGCGGGCGGCCATCGAATATGTAGTTAAACAAATCAGCACGGACGACCTGGACCGGCTTGAAGCATTGATGGATGTCTGGAAGGAAAGAGTTCAAGCCGGAGAGCCTCACAGAGACCTGGACGAAGAGTTTCACCGCATTCTGTATGGTACCCTGAACAATCAGACCTTCATGAATCTTTTCGAAGTGTTCTGGATCGCTTATGAGAATCTTGATAATCCGATTATTCAAGATGTGAACCGGCTGGAAGAAGAGCTCGAAAACCACGTGGCCATTCTGGATGCCGTAAAAGCCCGCGATGAAGACCTGGCGCGGCAACACATGATGCACCACTTCAGACATCTACAGGAACGCATCCGCCGTGCCACGAGCCTGCCTGATGCGTAACAGTTCGAGATCCACTGCGCGGGCAGCACGTGTCGAAACCAGGCGGAGGGTTGGACCAGCATCCCCGGGGGGTGTGCAACGTGGGAGGGTCGGCAGATGTGAAACGGTTTGACGGATGGCGGGCCTTGCTGGCGGATTGTCTATGGATGAAAAGGAGTGTGCCTATGAATTGTTAGTAGAAAACGCAAGTCATCAATCAATCGCTTCTATTGAGATGATAAGTTCGTCAGGAGAACAAAATGTTTACAAAGATACGTCTAATTCTGTTTATGGCGGTCACCGCTTTCCTGTTGGCAGCGTGCGCTCAACCGCAGGTTGTTGAGAAGGAAGTAGTGGTCACCAAGGAGGTCGAGAAGGAGGTCACTGTAGTGGTGGCCCCCGAACGCATCGATATTACCATGTGGGTTTTCGGCTCGGAGGGCTCGGCCAAGGCCGACACCGGGGAGCTGTGGTCGGACTTCTACAGTCGGGTGATCAACGAATACGAGAAGCAACATCCCGGCGTCAATATCAACTTCTTCCTGCGTGGTGTGGAGGCAGGCGGCACCACAACCTTCGTCGACGCGGCCGTGGCCGCCGGCACGCCGCCCGACATCTACTATGATGGCACCTTTCGCATCCAGAAGTATGCCCAGGCCGGTCTCCTGGAGCTACTGGATGGAGCAATAACCGAGAAGGACAAAGCGGCATACGATCCTGGTATACTGAGTGTGACCACTGGGCCAGACGGCATCTGGGCCCTCCCGATTGGCACCGGTTACGTTGCCTACGTCATCAACAAAACCATGTTCGAAGAGGCCGGGCTAGGGGATCTGCTGCCTCAGGAGCCCGATCGCAACTGGACGACGGATGAGTTCCTGAAAGCCTGCCGCGCCATCAACGATCCGCCCAACCGCTACTGCACCATGTTCTTCGCTAAGACCCCGTCTTTTGACACCTCGTTCAACAACTGGTTTGGCGGCTTCCCGGGCTGCGATCTGTACGACAAGGAGAAGCAAGAGTACGTGGCCAATAGCCCGGAGTGCGTGGAGGCCATGACTTTCCTGCACAGCCTCCAGGAGGAAGGATTGACAGTGCCGGGGCCATCTGGCTTTGTGGATGACGACCAGGATGGTTACTGGAAGCGCCAGGAGATCGCCATGACCGGAGGTGGCTTCTGGTATAACGGCGTAACCACGCGCGGTCTGGAAGATGGCTCCATCAAAGGGCCGATGGAGTACCTGCTGGTGAACTATCCGCACAAGCCGGGCGCGCCACCAACGCCGATGGGCACCTGGGATCCGCATGCCTGGAGCGTTTTCAAGCAGGATAACCCCAAGAAGCTGGCGGTTATCCTGGACTTCATCAATTACCTTCAGCAGCCTGAGATAGGAGTGCAAATCGCGGCTGGTTGGAATGAGGTCTCTGTGCGCAATGATGCTCTGAATCCCTGGGCGGATGATCCCGACTGGGCCTGGGTGGTGCCGGTGGTTCAGAAGTACGGCGCCAAGAATTACTACTACTCCTCCGGCGTTCCTTGCAACTATAACGAAGTGCGTCTGGCCTGGGCAGAGGCCCGACAGGCCTTTTGGGAGCCGGATGCGGACATCCAACAGATACTGGATGATTTCGTGGGACAGGCTAACGGAATTATCGCAGAATGTGACTAGGCCACAAGGGTGCAAGAAATTGAACCTGGCGGCTGCCGGGGAAGTGTGCACCGGCAGCCGCCTACTCTAACACGACAAGGAGCGGATATGACAGCCAAACTCACAGGGCTCGGAAGAGAAATCTGGCGTAACCGGGTAGGATACCTGTTCATCGCCCCGGGTTATCTGGCCTTCATAGCCTTCATGTTCTTGCCCCTCGCGGTTGCTATCGGTCTTTCTTTCTACAAAGCCTCCTTCGCCATAGACCAACGCCAGTTCGTGGGACTGCTACAGTACGAGCGACTATTTACCAACGTTAAGTTCCAGAAGGCCCTGTTCAATACCATCAAATACGTCCTGGTTGTGGTGCCGGCCACCGTCGGATTGTCGCTGGTGATCTCGCTACTCATACACCCAAGAGGCATAAAGGCCCAATCCTTTTACCGGGGAGCGTTCTATCTGCCGGCGGTGGCCGGCGGTGTGATCCTGTCGGTGGTCTGGCTATGGATATTTAACCCCACCTTTGGCCTGCTGAACTACCTACTGGGACTGGTGGGCATCGAGCCGGTTCTTTGGCTGGCCAGCACCAGGTATAGCTTTTGGGCAGTTTCTATGGTTGTACTGACCTTCACGCTCGGACAACCCATCATCTTGTTTCTGGCCGCCCTGGCCAACCTTAACCAGGATCTCCTCGATGCCTCCGTGGTCGACGGGGCCAACAACTGGCAGCGCACCTGGTATGTCACCTTGCCGTTGCTGAGACCCGTGATTCTGTTTGTCCTTGCCACCCAAACCATCGGCGTCTTTCAGGTCTGGGAGACGATCTATATGCTGACCGAAGGCGGGCCGTCTAGCTCCAGTACGTCACTCGTCTTCCTTATTTACCAGACCGCCTTCATTGCCAGCAAATACGGCAAAGCTTCTGCCATCGGCGTGGTGCTGTTGATCCTGGTGGCCATCGTCACCCTCCTCCAATTACGTTTGTGGGATCGCAGCGAGGTGTAAGATATGATTATGACGCGAGCAGGTTATTGTCCTTTGGGATGGATAGAGGAACACTTATGACAACCACGACTACGACAGTCGGCAAATCCGATGAGAAGGCGTATCATAGAGGGCTTTGGTCGAGCAGGCTGGGCCGGCTGTTCAGTTACCTCGTTTTGACAGTGCTGGCTATCATTTTCCTGATGCCACTGTATTGGATGGTCACCGGCTCGTTTAAGTTGCAGACCATCACCATGGCTGTGCCTCCGGAATTCTTCCCCAGCAAACCCACTTTGGGCAATTGGACAAACCTGTTCACTGGTCCGTGGCCGGCCTGGCGCTGGCTACTGAACAGCATTATTGTCTCCATGCTGACGGTTGTTTTGGTGGTCATCGTCGCCGCTATGACCGGCTACGGGTTCGCCAAGAAGCGTTTCCCGGGGTCGAATGTGCTTTTCTTCATCCTGTTGAGCACTATGTTCCTGCCCACCCAGGTGATGCTCATTCCCCTCTTTCTGCTGGTAAGCGGCCTGCACCTGACCAGCACTGTTCCTGGCACCTATCTGGCCATGGCCCTGCCGATGCTTTCATCCCCATTTGGGGTCTTCCTGGTCAAGCAGTTTGCCAGCACCATTCCTGACGAGCTCTTTGATGCCGCCAAGTTAGACGGTGCATCGGAGTGGCAAATGTTCACACGCATCGCCGTGCCTCTACTAGCACCCGCGCTGGCTGCACTGGCCATCTTCACCTTCAATCTGGCGTGGAACTACTTTATGTGGCATTTACTAGTCGCTACCGATAAGTCTATGTACACTATCCCCGTTGGCGTGTCGTTCATCACCCGGGTGCCCGCCTACGGCAAGGTGACCCAGGACATCGGCCTGATGATGGCCGGCGGCACGTTTGGCGCCTTTTTTATGCTGGTTTTTTTCCTGGCCTTCCAGCAGTACTTTGTGAAGGGCATCACCTTGGGCGCGGTCAAGGGTTAAGGTAATCGAGGCCATCTATACCCTTACGACATACGCCACGAGATGCTACGATCGACAGATATGGATAACAAAACAGGAGGAACCTCTCATGAAGCGATCAGAGATTAACACAATCATGCACGACGCAAATGCTTTCATCAGGAAGCAGGGATTTTATCTGCCCCCTTTTGCTTACTGGACTCCAGAAGATTGGAAAACCAAAGGCCGAGAGGTGTATGAGATTGTCGGAAACCAGTTGGGTTGGGACATCACCGATTTTGGCCAAGATGATTACTGGAACTTTGGCTTATTCTTGTTCACCATTCGCAACGGCACTCCAGAAAACCTTAGGACAGGGATAGGCAAACTCTACGCCGAGAAGATTATGATCGTTGGTGTCGACCAATTCGTACCGATGCACTTTCACTGGAATAAAGTCGAAGACATCATCAATCGAGGTGGGGGTAAGCTGGTCATTCAGTTGTATAACTCTACCGAAGATGAAGGCCTGGCCGATACGGATGTGACTGTAAGCATGGACGGGGTAAAGCGCATGGTGAAGGCTGGCGATACCGTAGTCTTGAGCCCTGGAGAAAGCATCACCTTGCCATCTGGTCTTTATCACAAATTCTGGGGGGCTGAAAGCCGGGTGTTAGTGGGCGAGGTTTCAACTGTGAATGACGACAATACTGACAACTGTTTTTACAAACCCATAGGCCGCTTCCCCGAAATTCAGGAGGATGAGCCGCCGCTGCACCTGCTGGTCAATGATTATCCGCGCTACTACACGGGAGCAAACCGATGAATCATACCTTTTCCACCTTGAACGCAGGTGCCTATATCTGCCGATTGGCCCATTCTGCCGGATTGGATGGCTGGGCGCCGCCGTGGGTGCCTGCAATGTTGAAGCCACCGACAGCCTGAGTGGGGTACGCCCCTGGGACGTAACCCTGCGCCGGGTGCAAAATGGCTGGCCTAAACGCGACTTATTGCTTGACGCGCCCGGCTGGCATTTTGACGACCATCACCAATGATGGATGAAGGAGTAAGTTGAAGGACAGACCATGGGCCAATCGCGGGCAGGCGCACTCTTTTGCGGGGGTGGCCCGGTTATGATCAAGACTCTGGCCGAAACATGGCGTCCAAGTCGGCGTCGGGAACGTCAAAAACGGTATGGGTGGGGGCGATAGCCTCGCCAGTCATCCATTCGGGCAGCCGGTCATCGGCGTTGGTAAAACCGGCCCGACGATTAAACTCGCGTTCCATCAGAATGGTTTCCCGACCCAAATGTTGCAAGTAATCTGGGCCAACACCCCAGCCGTAACGCCCGTTGATCAAATCCGAGACGATGGCCTCATCCGCGCCCAGGCCGGACCCGCTAAAAATGCAAGCCCCCAACGAATCGTAACCGGCCATGCTGTATTGAACCCCCTGCGACAGCTTAGCCTGGCCGGCCGGATCAGTGTGGTCAACTTGGGCGCGGATGGTCAGGCCGCAGGTGTGATCCGCACCCTGAGGCGAGGTAGCGAAGGTAACGCCGGTGCCCTTGATAGCACGGGGGTCATAAGCAGATAAGGCCTGATTTTTGACCACCGGCACCCGGATCACCCCCAGAATCTTACCGGCGAGACCGGCCCCATTGCCGATAATCCGGCCCAGTGGCGTGTCCTGCCGAACTTCTTCCATCAATTCCAGGGCCCGGCTGCCATCGCCAAAGGCCATCAAACCGGCTTCGGCGGCCACGCCCAGGGCGGCGCCGGTATCAATGGTGTCCATGCCCATGTCATTGGCGATGTCGTTCATCTTGGCAATGACGTCGGGATCGTTCAGGCCCAGATTCGATCCCATCAAGCCAATGGTTTCATATTCCAGAGGCGTGACCAGGGTTTCGCCATCTGGCCCGGCATACAGGTTCGAACAGCGAATGATGCAGCCCGGCATGCAGGCGTGCGCAATTTCACCGCCGCGTTCGGTGTTCAATTCTTTGATAGCTTCGCCACCGATGGCCTCGGCATCCTCAAAGCTGCCGGCGGAAAAGTTACGGGTGGGCATACCGCCCTGTGAATTACAAAAGTTGACCATCGCCGCCGTGCCGTACAAGGTGTAGATTTCGGATGTTTGCGGATGTTCACGTAACCCTTGCAGATAGCGGGCGGAAGCATCTCTGAAGAGGGTCTTGTCGGCCAGCGGCGGGCGGTGGGGTTTGGGGTTGTCGAAGACGATGGCTTTGAGCCGCTTGCACCCCATCACTGCGCCCAATCCCCCTCTGGCCGAAATGCGGGTTAGGTTTCGGTCTTTGTCGATGTGGGTAATGCCGGCGGTGCGATAGAGTCGTTCTCCTGCCGGCCCGATGGCCGAAATGCCAATTTTGGGGCCGTAGCGGTTCAGCAGTTGCATGGCGGTCTCTTTCAAGCCCAGGCCAGCCAGATCACCGGCGTCTTCGAGGCTGGCTCCATCCAGGCCAACGCGGAGAATTTGCCAGCGTCCGTCCGCGGCCGGGCCGCCTTCGACAATCAGGGAATGCAGGCCCAGCCAGATCATTTTTAGGCCGGTGGTACCGCCGGCGTTGGCCTCTTTGACGCCGCCGGTTAGCGGGCTCTTGCCGCCCACCGAAATGCGGTCCAGGCTGGAAAGCATATGGCCCACTAACAGACCCGGCGCCCAGATCAGTTTGTTGTTGGGGCCGAGTGGCTCGCAGGTGGGGGGGACTTCATCCAACAAGAAACGGGCCACCAGCGCCCGTCCGCCCAGTCGTTGCCAATGTTCGGGTACAGCTTCGTAGTGGATCAAACCGGTTTCGGTATTAACTCGCAAGACTTGCACGGATGTGGTGCTCCTTCGTGAATTGTGGGATGAGATGGTTTTCGTTATCCTGGGGGATAAATCTTTCACTTTAGAGTGCGCAACGGCTCCTCAATAAACTCGACCAGGGTTTGCATAAACTGAGCGCCGCCGGCGCCGTCGACCACGCGGTGATCGCACGAGAGGGTCAGCGCCATGCGCGGCTGGACTACCGGCCGGCCATTGACCGCCACGACGCGCTCAGCGATGCGCCCCACGGCCAGAATGGCTGCCTGCGGGGGGTTGATGATGGGGCTGAAGGAGTCGATGCCGTACATGCCCAAATTGCTGATGGTAAACGTGCCATCGCTCAGCTCCTGAGCCGAAAGTTTGCCGGCCTGCGCTTTGGCCACCAACGTCTGCCGCTGCCTGGCCAGTTCCTGCAAGCTCAGTTGATTGGCCCGGCGAATCACCGGCACAGTGAGACCGGCCTCAATTGCTACGGCCAGCCCGATATTGATCTCTTCGTTTAATACAATATCGCCGTCCCGCCACATCCCGTTGAGGCGGGGATATTGGCTTAAGGTGAGTGCAAGCAGTTTGGTGAGCAGGTCGGTAAAAGTGATTTTTTCGGCGAGGCGGGCCTGAGCCGCCTGTCGCCAGGCGATAAGCTGGCCGGCGTCAACTTCGCGGTTGAGATAAAAGTGAGGTGTGGTGGTCCAACTGTCTGTCACCCGCCTGGCGGCTACCCGCCAGATGTTGTTCATCGGCAGAGTTGCAGCGTCGACTGCCGTCGGTACAGCCGCCGGCGTGGGCGGCGGCGCCGCTGCTGCCGCCGTCACATCCGCCGCTGACACTGCCCCGGCCGGACCACTGCCGGCAACAAGTGCCAAATCCAGACCGATTTCGGCGGCCAGGCGGCGAGCTTTGGGGGAAGCCAGCACCCGGGGAGATGCGGTAGGGACGACCCGGGCCGTTTCCAGCCAGGCCAGCACATCGGCTTTTTGCACACGCGTACCGTATTGGGGCGTAATTTCGCGCACGTCAATGTTGTTTTCGGCGGCGATGCGGGCCGCTACGGGCGACACCGATGGTGATTTGGCCGGAGGGTCTCCAGCCGCCACAGACGTAACAATCTGCGGCGGCTGGGCGGGGGAAGCTTGCGGCGGCGGCGATGCTTCACCAGGGGCCACGATCACGGCGATGATCTGACCCACCGGCACTTCGTCGCCGGCAGCGGCGGTTACGTTCTGCAGCATTCCGGAGGCGGGGGCCTCAATTTCAACCGTGGCCTTGTCTGTTTCCACTTCCATCAGTGCTTCGCCCTTGGTCACGATTTCCCCCGGCTGCCTGAGCCATTGCAGCAGGATGCCTGTTTCCTGGGCCATCCCCAGCGCCGGCATAATAACGTTTTTGGCCATCATCAAGCTCCCGTCAACGACGTGGTGATGCGTCCGCACAACTGCCGGGCTATCTTGATCACCTTCTCAGGCGTGGGCACGGTCAGGTCTTCCAGCACCGGTGAGAACGGAACCGGTACGTCCATGGCGCCCAGCCGTTTCACCGGCGCCTCGAGGTAGTAAAAGGCTTCATCGGCAATCAGCGAGGCGATTTCGGCCGTAATGCCGTATCGTTCATAGCCTTCATCGATGACAATGGCCCGGCTCGTTTTTTTGACTGAGTTGATGATGGTCTCTTTATCAAGCGGAAGGGTGGTGCGCGGATCAATTACCTCGGCACTCAGCCCATCTGCCTCCAGGAGGGTGGCGGCCTGCAAGGCTATGTCGACCATGCTGCTGGTGGCCACCAAGGTGATGTCGTTGCCGCTTCGCTTGATTTCGGCCTGACCAAACGGAATCAGATACTCTGCGGTGGGCACCGGCCCTTTTTGTTGAAAACTGAGCTTATCTTCGATAAATACCACGGGGTTGTCGTCGCGAATAGCGCTTTTGAGCAGCCCTTTGGCCTCGTAGGGGGTGGTGGGCAACACCACCTTCAGGCCGGGAATGTGGCTAACCCAGGCCTGGAAGCTCTGGCTATGTTGGGCGGCGGAGCGACGGGTTGCGCCCAGGTTGGTGCGGAACACAATCGGTACTTTCAGCTTGCCGCCCGACATATAGTGAATTTTGGCAGCCTGGTTCACAATCTGATCCATCGCCAGGGTCAGGAAGTCGCCAAACATGATGTCGATCACGGGCCGCATACCGGTCATGGCCGCCCCTACGCCGATGCCACAGAAGCCCTGTTCGGAAATGGGGGTATCGATGACCCGCGCTGTGCCAAATTCATCAACCAAGCCCGCCAGCACTTTAAAGGGCGTACCGGCTTCGGCTACATCTTCTCCCATGATGAAGATGGTGGGGTCGCGGCGCATCTCTTCGGCCAGGGCCTCGTTGATGGCCTGGGCAAAGGTAATATGTCGGGTATCAGGACTAGGCATAGACATGGCGACTCACCTCGCTGGGGTCGGGATAGGGGGCGTTTTGGGCAAAGCGCACGCCATGCTCAACGATTTGATTCACTTCTTGCTGGATTTGTTCAAACATTAGTGGCTCGGCCATTTTTTGGCCAATCAGCCATTGGCTGAGGATTTTCAGTGGATCTCGTTCATCCCGCCAGTACTGCTCTTCTTCTTTGGGGCGGTAGTATGAACGGTTGATATCGCCCACATGATGGCCGTAGTAGCGGTAGGTGTTGCAAAGAAGGAAGGCAGGACCCTGGTGCCGCCGCGCCTGCTCTACCAAATGCAGCGCGGTTTCATGAACCTGGCGCACGTCCTGGCCGTCCACCTCTTCGGTGTGGATGCCAAAAGCTTTGGGACGGTCGACAATGCTACCAGCGGTCACTTCTTTGTAGCCGGTGTACTCGCTGTAGAGATTGTTTTCGCACACGTAAATAACCGGCAGTTTCCAGAGCGAGGCCATATTCATCACTTCGTAAATCACCCCCTGCCCTAAAGCGCCTTCGCCAAAAAAACAGACCGCCACTTGGTCGGTGTGGCGCTGTTGGGCCGACAGCCCGGCTCCGGTGGCAATGCCAGCACTGCCGCCGACGATGGCGTTAGCGCCCAGGTTGCCGCTGACGGGGTCGGCAATGTGCATACTCCCGCCTTTGCCCCGGCAGTAGCCGGCCGCTTTGCCCAACAACTCGGCAAACATACGGTCTACTTTGGCTCCTTTGGCCAGGCAGTGGCCATGCCCGCGATGGGTGCTGGTAATGTAATCATCGTGCCGCAGCGCCTCGCACATGCCCACCGCCACCGCCTCTTCGCCGCTGTAAAGATGAGCCAGCCCCGGCATCTGGCCGGTCTGGTATAGCTCGTTCACCTGCTCTTCAAAGAGACGAATAATGAGCATTTGTTGGTACATGTGCATCCATTTTTCCAGTTCGTTAGACGGGACGGTGACTGCTGGCTGATTCACTGTTTGAGTCATATTATCTCCTTCAATTCAAGGTCGTAGCAAGCCACTACTGCTGCCGGGGTCATACTCCGCTGAAGGCCGTAAAGCCGCCATCTACCGGAATCACGGCGCCGGTAACAAATGACGAAGCGGGCGAGAGCAGCCATAAAGCCGCGCCCACCAATTCTTTGGGGTCGCCAAACCGGCCCATGGGTGTGTGACCGATAATGGTCTGGCCGCGCCTCGTAAGCGTCTGCGTTTCTGGGTCAATCAGCAGATAGTGGTTTTGGGTAGTCAGGAAAAAGCCGGGAGCCAGGGCATTGACCCGGATTTGTGGTGAGTATTCCTGGGCCAAATGCACAGCCAGCCACTGGGTAAAGTTGCCGACAGCGGCTTTGGCGGCGCAGTAGGCCGGGGTGCGGGTGAGTGGGCGCAGCCCGGCGATGGAGGCGATGTTCAGAATAACCCCGGCCTGCTGCCGGGCCATCACCTGGCCAAAAATCTGACAGGGTAAGATGGTGCCAATTAAATTCAGGTTGCCAACCCAGCGGATGGCCTCTGGAGGCAGGTCGAAAAATGAATGCTCGGCGCTGGCGGTGGCCTGGGGCTTGTTGCCGCCGGCAGCATTGACCACGCCATCAATCCGGCCGAATTGAGTCAGAACCTGCTCGGCGGCATGACGTAGGCTGGCGACATCCAGCACGTCGGTTTGAATAGCGGTGATTTGGGTTAGGTCTGGATCATCGGCCAGGGAAGCCAGACTCAGATCAAGTATCACCACATTCGCGCCGGCGTGGACCAGCGCCCGACTTATGGCGCTTCCCAGCACACCAGCCCCGCCGGTGACCAGGATGGTTTGGCCGCTAAAATTATACCATTCTTTCAAGTAATGCGGATTTTCCATTTATCCCTCTAGGATGTTTCTTGTCTCTTGCTACCACGCACCTGACCATCTGCCGATACGTCGTGAACACGTGTCAGTCCTTGATAGGCAATTGCGGTCAGGGTGGTTTCAATTTGTTGGCCCGGCTGTAAAAGCAGCGCTGTCTTGTTGGCAATAGCCTGTTGCAGGCCGCCGGTGGGGTAGCTTGTCCACGGCTCCAGGGCGGCGGTATGTGTTCGCCCCCACCAGGGATAGCCTTGGGCAACATCACCAAGCTGCTGCCAGTACCACACGTATCGGAATAGCTCTGGATCAAAGTGGATGGCAAAACCAACTTCTTTGGCCGTATTCGTTATGGCATACCAGCCATCCGTCAAATCTGTGAGATAAGCCATTTCTTGCGCCTGAAATGTCCCGTAGGCCGGAACTATGCTGGCGTCGGCCAAAGCTGTGCCGTCAGCGGCTTCGATATGGGGCCAATGTCCCTGCGCCTCGGGTTTGAAGCGGCGCGGCTCAAAATCTTGCATGTGACCATGCACGATGAAACGTCGAGCCGGGGTATCAATCACTGCGCCCTCATCCAGAAAGGGTCGGCCAAAGGCAATATGGTGCCCCCACATCAGGTGCACCGGTTCGCCTGCTTCGTTCACCAAGGTCTCGCTGATATGGAGTACAGGCCGTTCTGGCTCCATCATAAGGGTCTTTTCCAAAAAGAAGGGGGTTCGGAGGGGCCGCACCCAAAGACGAACCGCAACCCGTTCCGGCCTATCCTCAACGATGGCGTAATCCCACGGGATCAGGCTTATCTCGCCGTGCTGTCCCAAATCAGCTCCCTTGTAGGTGACAAACGGGCCGCCGTTGGGCAAGATTTCATTCCAGCCGCCACTAAAAAAATCCAAAAAGGGGCTGGTCGAGTAGGCCGAAGGCGTTTCGCGAGTGGGGTTTCGAATCCCGCCAGGGGCATAGTGGAGAAAATCCAGATCAAGTGGCTTATAACGAAATTCAACGATATCACTGCCCTTATCCACCAAGATCGTCACCCGTAATAGTTCGTTTTCCAAAACAACGGTACGCATCCCTTTATAGGTCCAGTCGTCGCTAATGCGACAGCCGTGGTTGCGTGGTTTTCTAAAGGTCATAGTCGGTTACCTGTTCAGGTCAGCAATGAGTAAGCGGCGATATACAACACATATCCTACTTGGTCCAGTATTCGGCTCCAGGCAGACTACCATCCATCACATAGCCCCCATCTAACGTTAGCACCTGCCCGGTCATGTAACGGGCATCATCGGATGCCACGAACACAACTCCGGCCGCAATCCATTCAGGCTGGGCGATTTCCTTGAGAGGCACACGCATAAACAGGGCTTTTTTGACAGACTCGGTGTACATGGGGGTGGTCAGTTCTGAATAGGTGGCTCCGGGGGCGATACAGTTAACCAGAATTTTATACGGTGCTAATTCAGTGGCCATTGTCCGGGAGAAGGCCTCGACGCCCCCTTTAGCTGCCGTATATGGGCCGGCATTTGGTTCGGACAAGGTAGCGTGGATGGACGACATATTAATAATCCGCCCGCCTTGCTGCTGTTTAATCATCAAGCGAGCTGCCGCTCGTGAGCAGAAAAATACGCTGGAAAGATTATTGCGAATAATTTTGTGCCACACGTCATCCGTAATTTCCCAAAATGAATCCTGAGAAATAATGGCAGCATTGTTGACCAGGATATGTAAACCCCCCAATCCCTCGAAGGCATCGGCCATCATTTTATCTACCTGGGCGGAGTCGCCGACATCGCAAGTAAGCACCAGACTGCAGCGACCTTTGCTTTCAATTTCCCGGGCTACGGCGTTGGCCTTTTCGGTTTGAAGATCGGCAATGGCCACATCTGCGCCCTCGTTGGCCAGAGCCAGGGCAATGCTGCGTCCGATTCCGGCAGCGCCACCGGTGACAACGGCTTTTTTGCCTGCAAGTTTCATGGTTGTATCTCCTTTTTTTGTGATGCTGATACCTTGCTAAGATTGTTAGACCGTTAGCCGGCGAGGCTACGAGAAAATTCGGAAAGGATTTCTACGCCGGTCTCTGTAACCACAATATTGTCCTCACAGCGCATTCCCCCCCAGCCTTCGATGTAAATGCCGGGCTCAACGGACGAAACCATCCCCGGCTCTAAACAGGTCTCTACCGCCGGATGCAGAAATGGTTCCGCTTCGTGGTACCGCAACCCCAGGCCATGACCGGTATGGTGAATAAAATACTGGCCCAGACCCCGAGCCTCGATAAGGTCGCGGGCGGCCTTATCCACGGCACAAGCCATCACACCAGGCTTAATAGCATCGAGGGCGGCTCTTTGCGCTTCGACAACCGTCCGCCACTTCTCAAGGTCGGCTACGCTGGGGTTGCCGGCAACGCGTGTACGAGTCAGGTCAGACCACCAGCCATCGGCAACGGTGGCCAGCTCCAGCAAAGCCATATCACCCGGTTCCAACCGGCGTTGCGTTGAGAGCAAATGCGGTTTATAGGCTGCCGCTGCTCGCGGGCCTGACATCACCGAGGCCCAGGCTCTGGCAACTTTGACGCCTTTGTAGCCCGTGCCACCTTGCATAATGGCCGACTCGACGGCGGCGACAATTTCAATTTCACTTTTGCCGGGAACTACCTGTTCGGCAAAAGCTTTTAGGCCCATGCGAGCGACATCATTGACTATACGCAGTCGTTCGATTTCAGCCTCTGTTTTATAAAGTCGCTGCTTGTGTATGAGTGACGTGGCATCTACGAGATTATCGCCAAAAGCCTGTTGATAGAGGTTCAGCGTTACCTGAGAGAACACGCTTGGTTCAGCACCCACATAAGGGGCGGCCACAAATTCAAAGCTGCCCTCATAGCCCACGCGCTTGCCCTGAAGGCCCAGGTCGGCTGCGGCTCCCTGCAATAATTTGCCGATGCTTTCGTAGGGGTCGCCGCTATCTACCAGGCCCCACTTAAATAGCCGCACATCCTTGACCCAACTGTCATTAGCCAATTCTTCCTCCGGAACCGGCGCAATCAAGACCGGATCGTTTTCCGACGGAAAAATCAAGAAGGCAAAACCATTCATCGGCCAGTAGCCGGTCAGCATCACGATATTTTCCGGTAGCCGGCAAACCAGAGCATCCAGACCGGCCTTTTGTAAAGCATCATGACAGCGTTGTATGCGAACTCGATCAGACATCATTAAATCTCCCTCACTTGTTGATCCTGCATTTCAACAGAAGCATCTAATTTCTGTTTGGATGTATGCAGCTTTTTACTTGTGTCGCGGCTCGTAGAGAAAGAAAGCACTAAATTATTCACAAACCGATCCAGGACCATCGCAAAGATCAGGACAACACCCTGGGCAATATACTGCCAGAAGGGTTCTACCCCGGCCAAGTTCAAGCCATTACCCAAAAATCCTACAATAAAAGCGCCGATAAGCGTGCCGGTAAGCCTGCCCTCTCCCCCCGCCAAACTTGTACCCCCCAGGATAATGGCCACAATCACTTCAAATTCAAAGCCTACGCCTATGTTGGGGTCGCCGCTGCCCAGTCGCGATGAAAGCACTATCGCTGCCAGAGCGGTCATCGTGCCGGTTACGATGTAAAGAATGGTCAACTGTCGCTCTACGTTGACGCCAGACAGCCGGGCGGTTTCCTCGTTTCCGCCGATGGCGTACACGTGTCGTCCAAATATCGTTTTGGTCAGGACAACCTGAAAGGCGATAAAGACCACGGCGGCAATCACAACCGAAGTTGGAATGGGGCCGATATACGAAGTGCCGATCCAATCCCAACTCTCTGGCAATCCGACCAAAATGGCGCTGGATGATATCAGGTAAGCCATACCTCGAGCAATATTCAAAGTGCCGAGTGTGGCGATGATGGGACTCACCCGCATCCGCACAATAACGAAGGCATTGATCGCACCGAAGAGTGTGCCCAGGGAGATAGCGCCAAGATAGGCTATCCACAACGGAATTCCACTCGAAGCAAAGTAGGCGGCAAATACAGATGTCGCCGCAATAATGCTACCGACCGACAGGTCGAGGCCACGAGCAATCATGACCAGCGTCACGGCACTGCTCACGATTACCAGGGGCGAGATTCTGCGGGCAACGTTGAGTAGATTTGTGACCTCAAAAAAGCGATCACTCTGGCTGGAAAAGCCCACCAGCATCAAAATGAGGACGGCTAATGTAATGAGTGTTTGCAATCTCTGGCGATCTTTGGTGAGCCAGCGCAAAACATTTGTCCGGTTTGGGAGACTGATTTGGTTAATCATACGGCAAGTTCCTGAGTTAACATAGACTTGGCAATTACATCTTCTTCGGTGGCATTACCATCCAGTTCACCAACGATTTTTCCTGCCCGCATCACTAAAATGCGATCGGCCATCCCCAGCACTTCGGGCAACTCGGATGATACCAGAATGACTCCCATGCCATCACAAGCCAATTTATGGATTAAGTGATACAGCTCTATTTTTGCTCCCACATCAATCCCCCGCGTAGGTTCATCGAGGAGCAATATTTTCGACTCCAACGCCAGCCATTTTCCAACCACCACTTTTTGCTGATTTCCCCCGCTTAAGTAAGCAATTATCTGCTGAAGTGAAGGGGTCTTAATCTGCAGGTGCTCTACCAGCAGTTCCGCAACCTGATCTTCTTTTTTATCACCATATCTTCGCAGGAATGGAAACATAGCCCATACGGTGGTCAAGTTTCGACCCACCGACTGTTTGACGATAATTCCTTGATTACGTCTATCCTCTGGCACCAGGGCAATGCCGGCCTGGATGGCCTGGCTGGTTGAGTGCAGGGTGAGCGTTTTTCCCTCGATTTCTATGTGTCCTTCCCACAACTTGTCAGCGCCAAAAATGGCCCGGAGTAGTTCCGTCCGTCCTGAGCCAACCAGGCCTGCCAGCGCCAGGATTTCGCCCCGGCGCAATTCAAGACTGACATCATGCAGGGTGGCGTTTTCTAAATGGCTGGCTTTAAGGATCACCTTGCCAGACTGACGGGTTTTGGGCGGGAAACGCACATTGACTTGTCGCCCAACCATCAGGCGCACCAGGTCTCGTTCCGTAATCTCATCAATCGAGTGAGTTCCCACTCTGCGACCATCCTTAAAGGTTGTCACCCGGTCTGCAATCTCGAATATCTCGCTCATACGGTGGGAAATGAAGACAATTCCTTTCCCGTGCGCCTTGAGTTGGCGAATGACCTTGAACAGATCTTCGACTTCATCAACATCCAAAGGAGAGGTGGCCTCATCCATGACGATGACGCGGGCTTCCAGGTATAAGGCGCGGGCAATCATAATCGCCTGCTTCTCTGCTACCGACAGGGTTCCTACCAGAGCACTGGCATCTATGTGATCAAAACCGATTGTACTGAGTACTCGGTGGGCGCCTTGCTGAGCGGTGGGAAAGTCGAAAAATGGCCCACGTTTGGGTTCCTGACCCAAGACGATATTTTCGGCCACGGACAGGCCATCAACAATGCTTAATTCCTGAAATATGAAAGCTAGACCAAGCTGTTGGGAAGCATGAGGGTTGGGTACAGTCACTTCCCGACCGTCGATCAATATCTTTCCCTGATCTGGCTGGTGTACCCCAGCCAGAATGTT
>JAADGC010000203.1 GCA_013152585.1 Chloroflexota bacterium | reverse complement strand
TTCCGCCTTTGGGCGGCATATCGAGGCCGGTTGTGTTCAGCGGGTCGCCGCTGGGACGACCGTGCTTCACAAAGGCCATGAATTCCGCGTCCGACAGGCCGGCGACAAATTCGCTGGTCGTCAATGACTTGCCGAATCCCTCGACGCCAACCCCGCCTTCACCATGGCAGGCTTGGCAGGTTTTCGAAAAAAGTGCGGCGCCCTTAGCCGCGTCGCCGGCTTTCATCGACTCGGAAGTGGATGGGCTGTCGCTGCCACCGCAGGCAGCCAATGCCAGAGCCAAGACGGACATAACCAGAAGTAGGATGATGGTCTTTCGCATGATGTGCTCCTTCCTTATGAGGGTGATGCGATGATGGGGTGGACGGATGTCAGGGGGCCGGGAATAAACCTGTTGCTGATACGTAACACGCACCACGCGGAAGCGCCATCGTGGACCATTCGATATGGGGTTCCAGCCACAATGAATACACACGATCTCGTTATCTGGCCGCGTCTGGAGGAGAGAGCATGATCAAAAACGGCAGGGCAATGGCGCCCTCAGGACACACATCCTCGCAAACTAAGCAATAGGTACAAAGATCTGGGTAGAGCATCACGGCTTTATCATGCACCTGAGCCAGTGCTTGTGTAGGGCAAACTTTGACGCAACGGTGGCACCCCGTACATAACACGGCGTCGATGCTGGGTAGAGGAACGTTCTTAGCAGATGTTGTAATCATTGATCGAGTAGAGTGCCGGAAGCCAAGAAACCATCCAAAAATAAGTTCCCTTTTGGGACTTCCGGGAGGTGATTAGAAACGCTGCTACACCGAAATATCGGTGACCAGCCCCCGGAGGTTCATTCTGGACAAACACTAAGCGTTATGATGACATATTACCCTATTCCCACCCCTTAAACTGTGACTAAAGTCTCATATTCCTCTCATCTTCTAAATCCATGCCCCCCTGCTTTTGCCCGCGGCGACACCGGATCAGACCTCGGCTTCTTTTTCCAGGCGGTCGGAGTCAAGGATCATGATACGATGGCGATCAAACTTGATAATGCCATCAGCGGCGAGCCCGCGCAGCGCTCGGCCCACCATCTCTCGCACCGTTCCCAACCGACTCGCCATTTCTTCTTGCGTGAGCATACGCGGCACTGCGGTGGTCTCATACCGCCGCGCTTCAGCCAAGAGCAGATGCGCCAGCCGGCCTCGCACATTGCGTCCCGCCAAATTCTCCACCACGCCCACAAGGTGGCGGGCGCGACGGGCGATACTTTCAATCAGAGCCCACGCCAACGAGGGATAGAGGCTGGTCAGACGCTGCAAATCGCAGCGGGAAATACGCCACACCACAACATCGGTACGGGTGATGGCCGTGGCGGGGTTCAGTCCGCCATCCAAAGCCGCCACATCGTTGAACGTCTCACCGGCACGAACGATATGAAACACATGCTCGCGTCCGTCTCTCAAGAGTCGGCTAATTTTCACTTCCCCCTTCTCCACATAATACAAACTTGTAGCGGGCTCGTCCTGCATCAGGATCATGACTGCAGCCGGATATTGCAAGCAAACAGCGACGGCGGCCAATGCTGCCAGCACTTCATCACTTTGATCTTGAAAATAGATCACACGGCGCACTATCACATTGGGGGCGGTGCGTCCGATCTGGTCGGTGAGAGTTGCAAAAGATTTTGAGGCCATGGGGGCAACCTGTCGGGTGTGAGCGACCCCTCATTGTAGCCTGAGCAGGCTCCGCAAACCAACTCGGAGTGGAACGGTCATGCGATTGCACCTCCTCCCGGCGGGTTCGGCGACAGGCGCCTGGCCTATCGAGAGCCACCGCCGCCCGGTATTTTTGGGTCTGCAAATTCCCGTCTGCCCGTTCATTTATGCTACAATTCCAGTAATGCCAGCTACAATGTCGTGCGATATGACAAAGATCATGGTGGTTTTTAGCTAATGGTCTATAGTTAACATTGAGAGCCATAGCTTTTATGGTATCTGTCTTCCGAGCCCGCGGCAGTCTACGTCCAGCCAAAACAATCGTTTTGCTGCATCTGAAACAGGCGACTACCGCTTTCTGAAACTGGCGTCTGGCGAAAACCCATTTCGTTAACTGCAAGCATGTGTTCCTCTGCCGTTATCATAAAAAACGTCAGTGTCCGCTAAAAACTGCGCAGTTTTCACGGTTTCTACGGTGGTGACAGCGTTTGTCACAACACAATTTGATACAAATCAGAACGAAAACCATTTATTTTCTCATAAACTATTTTCTCTTTCGCATTCGAGAGGTAATTGCATGACCCAAGCCACGATTTCTGTTCCTGCCATGTATGGTGATCATCACGTTCTGGAGGTGCGCCGTATCTTACTGGCTTGCCCGGGGGTGGAAGATGTGGGGGCCAGTAGTGCGTTTCAGGTGGTCGAAGTCAGCTTTGATCCTGAACAGCAAAACGAAGACAGTCTCAAGGCCAAATTGGCCGAATACGGCTATCTAGACCCACTGCTAGTACCGGCAGAGACAGGTGCTGCTGTCACCGAAGCAACCAGGAAACAAGCATATTTCCGTCACACAGCCTCTTATGCTGAGACCAAACAAACCGTGGGTTTCGAGCAAAAAGTGGCAGCGGCAAGCCGCACGTTATGGTCCTGCCCAGGTATGGGCGTTCTCAAAACAATAGATAGCGAATCATAAAACCCTTTCCCCACTGACGATCAAGCCCTCGCCGCTCCCTAAGTGCTTGTCTGGAATGACCTCCGGGAGGGGGTCACCGATATTTCGCTGCCGGCAGCACTTCTGATTACCTCACAAAGGTCAAAAACGGGAACTCATTTTTGCACGACTCCTGAGTTTGATTCGTCAGCCATATTGCGGAGGCAACCCATGGCAAAGAAACCAACCCTGCGGCCCGAAGATTTCACAATCGATGAAGCCGCCCAAGAAATGCTGGCGCGAGCCGAGGAAATGGGCCTCAGCACCGCGTTCACCCGCGCCGAACTGATGGCGCCCTGTCCCATTGGCAATGTCGGCATGTGCTGTAAACACTGCGGCATGGGACCTTGCCGACTGACGAAAGATGGGCAGACCGGGGTGTGTGGCGCCACCCTCGATACCGTCCAGGCCCGCAACTTTATCCGCGCCATTGCCGCCGGCTCGGCCGCTCACTCCGATCATGGGCGCGACATGGCCTTCACCCTCAAAGAGGTTGCCAATGGTGAGACCGAAGGCTATGTCATTCGCGATGTAGCCAAATTGCGGGTGACCGCAGCCCTGTACGATATTCCTATCGAAGGGCGCTCTCCCAACGAAATCGCTAACGATCTGGCCGATCTGTACATCGCCCAGTTTGGTCAACAACGTGGCCGCGTGGTACTCACCAAACGGGCGACCGCCAAACGCCAAAAACTGTGGGAAAAGATGGGAGTCGTGCCCCGGGGTGTCGATCGCGAAGTAGTCGAAGCCCTGCACCGCACTCATATCGGCGACGACCAGGATCCCCCCCACATCTTGCAACACGGCATCCGCACTGCTTTGGCCGATGGCTGGGGCGGCAGCCTCATCGCCACCGACGTCTCCGACATTCTTTTTGGCACACCAGCCCCCATTTTGGGGCAGGCCAACCTGGGTGTGCTCAAAGAGGACATGGTCAATGTGGTCGTGCACGGTCACGAACCGACCCTGAGCGAAATGATCGTCGCCGCTTCGCAAGATCCCGAGATCATCGCCTATGCGCGGGCAGCCGGCGCCAAGGGCATCAACCTGGCCGGCATCTGCTGTACAGCCAACGAAATCCTTATGCGCCAGGGCATCCCCGCGGCCGGCAACTTCCTGCATCAGGAACTCTCCATTCTCACCGGCGCCGTGGAAGCGATGGTGGTGGATGTGCAATGCATCATGCAGGCATTGGTACAGCTCTCCACAAACTTCCATACCAAGATCATCACCACCTCGCCCAAGGTCAAGATCAAAGGCGCCACCCATATCCAGTTTGACGAACACAAAGCCCTCAGCATCGCCAAAGAAATCCTCAAGACCGCCATCGACAATTACAAAAACCGCGGCGAAATTCAGATTCCGCAGCACCGCGAAGACCTGGTTCCGGGTTTCTCCCACGAATACATCAACTACATGCTGGGCGGCTCCTACCGCTCCTCCTTCCGTCCCCTCAACGACGCCATCATGTCCGGACGCATCCGCGGGGTGGCGGCGATTGTAGGTTGCAACAACCCCCGCAGCAAGCAAGACTACCTGCACGCCCACGTCACCCGCGAGCTGCTCAAACAAGATGTGCTCATTGTCGAAACCGGATGCGGCGCCATTGCCAGTGCCAAGCTGGGGCTGATGCTCGGCGAAGCCGGGCTGGAAGAAGCCGGTCCCGGCCTGCGAGAAATCTGTGAGGCCATCGGCATCCCGCCCGTGTTGCATATGGGATCATGCGTCGATAACAGTCGCATTCTCACGGTGCTGACACAAATGGCCACAGAAGGAGGCCTGGGCGATGACATCGACCAGATCCCGGCCGTGGGCCTGGCTCCCGAGTGGATGAGCGAAAAAGCCCTATCCATCGGCGCCTACTGCGTCGCCTCCGGCGCTTATGTCATCTTCGGTGGCGCCTCACCCATCGGCGGCATGCCCGATCGGGTCTCCGATAGCGACATCGTCCTCCGCTACATCAGCGAAGGGTGGGAAGAACAATTCGGCGGTAAGATGGAATTCGTCGCCGATCCCGATGAAATGATCCGCCGCACCCTCGCCCATATCGATAAAAAGCGTGCTGCCCTGGGCCTGCCTGCCTACGATCCCGATCGCTTTGGCCGCAGCGGCGACGAACGCATGATCCAACTCGAATCCCTGCCCCTGGCCCAACGCAAAGCGGCCCTCTACGGCGCCCCTACCGAGTAAGAGGAAGTTCGTTATGTCAAAATATATCGCTACCCGCGCTATTCGCGGCGCCAACGCTCTCGTCACCGAAGCAGAACTCATGCTGCAAAAGGCCTTAGGCGAAAAAGGCCCCGATACCCCTGTCTCATTTCCCAACACTGCTTACTACCTGCCTCTTATTTTGGGCATGACCGGCATCGAAGTCACCAAGCTGGGCGACCTCGGCCCCGTGATTGAACATGCCCGTCGTCTCCTCCACCCCCAACCCGCCACCCGGCACTGGACACCCTATCTGGGCGAAACCCTCGACAGCGGCATGGCCACCTTGCTGGCGGCCGAAATCATCGAGGCCGTGCGCTTTGTTTATGGCTTGCAGCCAGAGCCGATGCCCGGGTTGGAACTGGCGGGGGGAACCGCGTACGAAGCCACGGGCAATGGCCATGAGATTGCCGAAGGCCACCTCAACGGCCCCATCGACGACATCCAATTGCGCTCGTGGGGCATTCAGTTGGTGGATGGGCGCATGCCTGGCTTTGCTGCCATCGTCGGCTGTGCCAAATCCAACAAAGTGGCGGTGCAGATCGTGCGTGAGCTACAAAAACGCAACATTCTCACCTTTCTTTCCGGCAATGTCAATGGCCGCAGCATCATCCATCAATTGATGGAAGAAGGCGTCGAACTGGGCTACGACACCTACACCGTGCCCTTCGGCACCGACACCATCAGCGCCATCTACGCCCTGGGCTTCGCCACCCGCTCGGCCCTCACCTTTGGAGGGCTCAAGCAAGGCCAGGCCCGAGACATCCTTCTTTACAATCGCGCCCGCGTCTTCGCCTTTGTGCTGGCGCTGGGCGAAGTAGACGATCTTAAATACGCAGCCGCGGCCGGCGCCATCAATTTCGGCTTCCCGGTCATCGCCGATACTGTCATCCCCGAAATCCTGCCTACCGGCGTGACGACCTACGAACACGTGGTCAGCATGCCCTGGAACGAAATCCCTGGCAAGGATGACGAGGAAAAATCCGAACGCCTGGTGCAGAAGTGCATCGAAATCCGCGGTGTAAAAATCACGATGCACGATGTGCCGGTGCCCGTGCCCTATGGCTCCGCCTTCGAAGGCGAAGTCGTGCGTAAAAACGATATGCGTGTGGAATTCGGCGGCAAATACTCTCGCTGCTTCGAATATCTGCACATGGTGTCCCTCGACAGCATCGCCGATGGCGTGGTCGAGTTGGTCGGCCCCGACTTTTCCGAAGTCAAGCCCCAGGGCGCCATGGATATGGGCATTGTGGTGGAGGTGGCCGGCCGCAAAATGCAGGAAGACTTCGAGCCCGTGCTCGAACGCCAGATGCACTACTTCATCAACGGCGCCTCGGGCATTCAGCATGTGGGCCAGCGCGACATCACCTGGATTCGCATCTCCAAGAATGCGGCCGAAAAGGGCTTCGACCTCAAGCACTTTGGCGCCATCCTTCACGCCCGCTTCCACGCCGATTTCGGCGCCATCGTCGACAAGGTCAAAGTCACCATCTACACCGAGCCCGCAAAAGTCGCCACCTGGCTGGCCACCGCCCGCAAAGCCTATGACCATCGCAACCGCCGCCTGGCCAACCTCACCGACAGTGCCGTAGAAGAATTTTACTCCTGCACACTGTGCCAGAGCTTTGCCCCCGACCATGTCTGCATCGTCAGTCCCGAACGCCTGGGCCTGTGCGGCGCCTACAACTGGCTGGATTGCAAAGCCTCGTACAGCATCAATCCCACCGGTCCCAACCAGCCCATTCGTCTGGGCAAGATCGTAGACCCACTGAAAGGTTACTGGGAAGGCACCACCTCCTACGCCAAAATCGGCTCACACGGTGTGATCGAAAAGGTCAGCATGTACTCGATCATGGAAAATCCCATGACAGCTTGTCTCACTGCTGACACAGAAGTGATAGTGAATGAACAGATGGTCAGGCTGGGCGAGTTTGTCGATGAGTGGCAGAAAGAAGACCAAACCAACGATCAAGTGCTGACTCTGACTGACCAGGGTCGGCTCAGCCCCAGTCGGCTATTAGGCGTCCGCAAAAACCCGGCTCCACCGCAGTTGATTCGGATCGAAACAAAATCCGGCCAGAAACTCACCCTTACACCCAACCACGAAGTTGCCGCTGATCGCTGGGGCCAGAATGGCCACGGCCCCTGGGTGCGAGCGGATGAACTCCTGATTGGAGATCGCGTTTACGCCCTCAGGCATTTGCGGTTGCACGGGGTCGTTCCGGCTGTCATCGACCTGCTACCCGACGATTATCGCCTGACAGACAAGGCATTGCTGGCAGAGGTGAAGGCCGAATTGCGAGGGCGCTACGGTTCTCTGGCCGCCGCCTATTCCGCACTGAACCTCAAGCAACCTGATGCTCGGGTCAAGTCCGTTCCGCTCGACGTCCTGCATTCCATGGTGGAGAGCCTGGGCTGGTCGTGGGACAAATTCAAACAGCGCATCACGGCCATTGCCCCGCCCGCGGGACATCCTGAGATGCCTTTACCCGAACTAAACCCTGATTTCTTCTATCTCCTCGGCCTGCTGGCTTCTGATGGCTCCTTGCACCGACGAGGACGTTATCAGTGCCGGGTGAGCTTCACCAACAGTGACGAGAGCCTACTTGCAGCCTTCTCGGCGGTTTACGGGAGACTCTTCCCGACCGCCACACTCAACCGACGACAGAAGTCCGGCGGCGACATGATCGATGGCCGTCAGCTCTCGGCGACGAAGCCAAGCATGGAGCTGTACGGCACCAACTTCTTGTTGGGATTGCTGGCCGATGCCTTCGGTGTGCTCATGAGTGGCGAGCAGCCCTGGGACATGCTGCGGCTGGTGGGATTGCCGGAAACGCACATTGCCGCCTTCCTGGCCGGCGAGTTCGATGGTGATGGCTCCGTGCATTTACGACAATATGATGATCGTTGGCCGGTGGGCGAAGCATGCCTGAGGCACAGTGACGAACATGCCGCTCGCCATCTACAAATGCTCCTGAAGCGGTTGAGGATTGTCAGCCATTTACGCGGTGATCGCACGGCTTATCAAGTGAAATTGTATAGCGGCAATCTTCGTCGCTTTGCTGAACAGATTCCAGCCCGGCACGCTGTCAAACGAGACACGCTTACACAAATTGCCGCACTCTCGAAAAACGGGATTGACAAAACTCATGAGCAGATATTGCCTTTTGCGGCGGGCAAGGTGCTTGACGAATTGCCAGAGAGTCAGATAGCCCTCAGTCCATCCACCCGCTTCTGCTACAAGACGGGACGCTCTCGCCCGACTGCCGACAATGTGCGGGCAGTGATCGAGGAAGCACCGGAAACGGCAGCGATACTAAAGCCTTATCTGCAGAACGACTTCTTCCTGGATACCATTATCCGTATCGATACCGTCGAGAGCGCAGGCCTGGCCGAGCATGTGTTCAACCTCAGCCTGCTTGACATCAACAGCTACATAGCCAACGGCATCCACGTCAAAAACTGTGGCTGCTTCGAATGTATCGTCATGGTCATCCCCGAAGTCAACGGCGTCATGGTCGTCAGCCGTGAAGACATCGGCATGACCCCCGCCGGCATGAAATTCAGCACCCTGGCGGGCATGGCCGGTGGCGGTATCCAAACCCCGGGCGTGATGGGCGTAGGCAAATACTACCTCATCAGTCCCAAATTCATCTCTGCCGACGGTGGTTTCAAACGGGTTGCCTGGATGAGCTCGGTACTCAAAGAGACCATGGCCGACGAACTGAGGGTCGTGGCCGAACGGGAAGGCATCCCCGATCTGTTGGATCGCATCGCCACCGGCAACGATCTCACCGAAGTCGAAGACCTGGTCAAATGGATCGAAGACAAACAACACCCCGTGCTCGACATGCCGCCTATGGGCTTAGAAATCGAAAGCGAAGTCGCCTCCGGGGATGAAGCCGCAGAAGAAGCCATGCCCGACTTCTTGAGCGAACTGGAATCCGCGGACGAGCTGGACGTCCTGACCCAGGCCGAAGCCGTGATTACCGCCGCCGAAGACAAAAGCCAGGCGGCTGCCGAAACGGTCACCCTGGCCCAGGAAGGACCCGCTCCATCAGCAGCTAAATCCGATAACTCTCAGCACGAAGTCGCAGAACATGCCATGAACTCCACCCCACCTCCCCAAACACCAACCCCATCTCCCGACCCGGCTCCCTTGCTGGGCGGCACCAGCGATCCACTTCTCGAAGCCCAACAGGCGGCGCTGCGCCAGGCCCAGGCCCTGCAGCAGGCCCAGCAAGAAGCCCTGCGTCAGGCCGAAGCCCTGGGTCGGGCCCGGGAAGCCGGGTACGGTGCAGCCGGGGGCTCGGCAGA
>JAADGC010000027.1 GCA_013152585.1 Chloroflexota bacterium | reverse complement strand
GGAGTTTCCGTTGTCGCCCGGAAGAAATCTCTCGCAAAGGCGCAAAGGGCGCAAGTTTTTTTGTATTCTTTGCGTTCTTTGCGCCTTTGCGAGAAATCTCTTCCGCGCGACAACGGAAACTCCTTTTGCCCGATTCCTCGCCTTATCCATGCCCCCGGCAGGTCATTTTCGAAAACCGACACTCGGTACTATAATACACCCTGGCGATACAATCCAACCATGCAAAATCTGGAGTTACCTCATGCGTCGTTTTGTCCTCATCCTCCTTGTGGTGATACTGGTACTGGCTGCTGGCGGTTACTTCGCCATCCAGCACCAGGTCAAATTGGCCTTCCCGCAAACCAGTGGCGAGTTGCAATTGCCGGGTTTGCAAAGCAAAGTCACCGTTGTTCGCGACCCGCGTGGCATCCCTCACATCTACGCCCACAACAGCCACGATCTATTCATGGCCCAGGGGTTTGTGCAGGCGCAGGACCGTTTCTGGCAGATGGAATTCTGGCGACGAATCGGCGCCGGGCGGCTATCAGAATTATTCGGGAAGAGTAGCCTGGGACAAGACCGCTTCTTGCGCACCATCGGCATCACCCGCAGCGCCGAACTCACATGGGAGGCGCTCGATGCCGATACTCAGGCGGCATTGCAAGCTTATGCCGATGGTGTCAACGTCTACATCAAACAAAACGCCAAACGCCTGCCGCTTGAATTCCGTGTGCTCGGTCTCACCGGCGTCCACTTCACGCCCGAACCCTGGACGCCCATCAACACCCTCACCTGGACCACCATGATGTCCTATGATCTGGGTGGGAACTACGAAATGGAACTGACACGGGCCGAACTTCTGGCCCGTTATGGCGAAACATGGATGCGGGAACTAACGGATTATCCCTATCCTGATGATCATCCGCTGATCTTGCCGGATTTCGTATCGTGGAATCAGATCGATTTTGACAGCGTGGCGCAAGCCCCGACCAGCCTGATCCTGGGGGATGGTGAGGGCATCGGCTCCAACAACTGGGTGGTGAACGGCAGCAAAACCGACACAGGCATGCCCCTGCTGGCCAACGATCCGCATCTGGGCATACGCATGCCTTCCATCTGGTATGAAAACGGCCTGCATTGTGTCGAACTCACAGCCGACTGCCCCTACAACGTGGTGGGGTTCTCGTTCCCCTCTTCACCGGGTGTGGTCATCGGCCATAACAATGCCATTGCCTGGGGCGTGACCAACGCCTATCCCGACGTCCAGGATCTTTTTATCGAAAAAATCAACCCTGAGAATCCGAATCAGTACGAGATGGACGGCCAATGGCAGGATATGGAAATCATCCATGATGAGATTGTGGTCGCCGGGCAGGAAGACCCCGTGCCCCTGACGATTCGGCGCACGAACCACGGGCCCATCCTCAATGATGTGGCCTACGGCACCGAGAGCGATTGGGCCTATGGCTGGCAACCTCTGGCCCTGCAATGGACGGCGCTGGGGGTTAATCGCATATCGCAGGCGATCCTCAAGATCGACCGGGCCCAAAACTGGCAGGAATTCCGCACCGCCCTGCATGACTGGGATTCCCCTTCTCAGAACTTTGTCTACGCCGACACCGAGGGCAACATTGGCTACCAGATGCCCGGACGCATCCCCATTCGGAGTCAGAGCGATGGCTTGTTGCCGGTGCCGGGCTGGGATAGTCGATACGATTGGCAAACATACGTGCCCTTCGAGGCGCTGCCTTCCGCTTTCAACCCCGACCGGGGCTTCATTGTCACGGCCAACAACCTGGTGGTAGCCCCCAGCTATCCCTATCTCACCCGCCACGAAGGGGCACCGGGTTTTCGGGCGGAACGCATCACCGAAATGCTGACCTCCAAAGAGGTGCTTAGCCTCGCCGACATGCGCGTCATTCAGGGCGACAACGCCAATCTGCTGGCGCGAGACCTGATTCCCCTGTTACAGAACGTCCCCCTCGCCCGCCCCGAAGTCGCCGCTGCCCGCGACCGTTTGCTATCGTGGGATTACCAGGAAGGCATGGACAGCAATCCCGCCGTCTTTTTCGAAGCCTTCTGGTATGAATTGCCTACGGCCTTGTTTGCTGATGAACTGGGAAAAGAGGTACGCCGCGATCGCGAGCTGATCCGCCAACTGGCCTTCGACCCCAGCAGCCATTGGTGGGATAATGTGCACACACCGGCCGTCGAAACCCGAGATGACATCTTTGCCCAGGCCATGAACGACGCCTACGACCTGCTGGTGAAAAAACAGGGTAAGAAAATTGACGACTGGCGCTGGGGTAAAGTGCATACAGCCACTTTCCGTAACAAGACCCTGGGGATGTCGGGTGTCAGCCTGATCGAGAAGATTTTCAATCGCGGCCCCTACGAAACCAGTGGTGGCAATAATATCGTCAACGCCACTTCCTGGAGCACCGATCCCGATCATCTGTTCCAGGTGCGGGCCGTCCCCTCCATGCGCATGATCGTGGACCTGGCCGACTTCAATCGTTCCATCACTATCAACACCACCGGCCAATCCGGCCATCCCTATCATCCCCACTACGACGATCAGATCGACAACTGGCGCTTCATTCAATACGCTCCCATGTTCTGGGACCGGGCCCAGTTGGAAGCCAAGGCCGAGGACACCCTCATCCTGAGTCCCTGATCTTGTGGTTCCCACGCGCGACGCACGTCGAACCGGCGCTGCTCCCTTGCGTTAAAGACCTCCGCTCCATCGGGCGACTACCGGACTATCCGACGATTGACGAATCCTGGCCGCCAGCCCCAGCTAGCTGATAACCGGCGACCGATTGCCGATCAGGAGGTGATTGTCCAGTAACTTCCCACACCCGCCAACGTCATCAACTGCAAACCATTCATCATCTTCCCTAGGAGGAAATCATGCTATCACGTATTCTCCGCGCTCTCAAGCTCGACGCATCTCTGTACAACGAAGTCGAAGCGGATCCTTCGTACAACAACGAAGCCTACATCATCGTCGCCCTGGCCTCATTATTGAGCGGCATCGGCGGTGGATTCGGTATCAACCCCAACAATATGGGAAGTGGCCTTCACTTTTCGCTGGGAGGCGCCATTATCGGCATGATCCTGGCCTTCATCGGCTATCTGGTGACCGCTTACATCGTCTTCTTTGTGGGCACACGTTTCTTTGGCGGCACAGCCGATTACGGAGAAATGCGCCGAACCCTGGGCTATGCCTACTCGGCAAATTTCATCGGCATCATTCCCTGCCTCGGTATTATCGCCATCCCCTGGGCCATTGCCACCTACTTTATTGCCACCCGCGAAGGGCTCGATATCGACAATGGCAAAGCGGCTCTGACGGCCGTCATTTCCTGGGTCATTTGGCTGGTGATCAGTATGATCTTGGCCACTCTGGGCATTGGCGCCGGCGCAGGACTGGGCGCCCTTATGGGCAGCTAAACCATCGCACACCGCCGGGGCGCAGCTATACGAGTTGCGCCCTCTTTGGATGATAACCATGGACCCGCGTATTGAAATCCGCCAGGGCGATATTACCCACATGCAGGTTGATGTCATCGTCAATGCCGCCAACCACACGCTGCTGGGCGGCGGTGGGGTGGATGGAGCGATTCACCGGGCGGCCGGGCCCCGCCTGCTGGCCTCATGCGCCACGTTAGGCGGTTGCGCCACCGGCGAAGCAAAGATCACCGACGGTTATCGGCTTCCCGCCCGTTATGTCATCCACACCGTCGGCCCCGTGTGGCATGGCGGCCGCCAACGCGAAGACGAACACCTGGCTGCATGTTACCGCCACAGTCTGGCCCTGGCAGCACACCATACCCTCACCAGCATCGCTTTCCCGGCCATCAGCACCGGCGTCTACCGCTTCCCCCTCGAAGGCGCCACCCGCATTGCCCTGCGCGAAACCAACGCCTTTTTGGCCACAGACAGCAGCTTGCAACAAGTGATCTTCGTCTGCTTCGATGCCCGCACCTTCGAGGTGTATCGGCGTGTGGCGGCGTCGTTCAGTGAACAGTTGCCATGAGCGCTCTTTTCTGAACAACAGGGTTCTACAAACAACGACTAACGGCTAACGACTATCAAACCATTCTCATGACACGCGATATCTTTTTTCGGCTCTTATTCTCCTTTTTTGTCTTCTTCCTCATCTTTGCCCTCCACCGCATGATCACCATCAGCCCACGGGCCGAGCGACCGGCATTGGCCCGGCGACCCCTGCTCTTTGCCCATCGCGGCGGCGCCGACCTGGCGCCCGAGAACACCCTTGTCGCCTTCACCAACGCCCTGCGCTATGACACCGACGTGCTGGAGCTCGATGTGCATCTCACGGCCGATGATGAACTGGTCGTGATCCATGATGGCAGCGTTGATCGCACCACCAACGGCAGCGGCCGCGTGGGCGATCTCACTCTGGCGCAGATCAAAGCCCTGGATGCCGGATACCGGTTTACGCCAGATGACGGCGCAACCTACCCGTATCGCGGGCAGGGAATCACCATCCCCACATTGCAGGAAGTCTACACGACCTTCCCCGATATGCTCATCAACGTCGAAATGAAGGATGATGACGTCCACGCCGCCGAACGTCTGGCGCAGGTCATTCAGCAGGCAGGTGCCGAAGACCGCAGCATTGTCGGCAGTTTTCATCGCATTCCGGCCCGGGCATTTCGCGAGCTGGCGCCTGACGTCGCCACCTATGCCGATCCCACTGAAGTCCGCACCTTCTTCATCCTCAGTAGCCTGCACCTATGGCGCCTGCACCGGCCCTTGTCCGACGCCTATCAGGTGCCCATGCAATCTGGGCGATTTCGTCTCGATACGGCCAGCTTCATCACCAATGCCCATCGCCTCAACCAGCAAGTGCAATACTGGACCATCAACGATCCGGCCGACATGCGCCGCCTGCTGCAGCTCGGCGCCGACGGCATCATGACCAATCGCCCCGATCTAGCCCTCCAGGTCTTCCGCGAACTAGGCTTCAAAGACTAAATATCCCTTGTCATTCCTCGATTCTCCTTAGCCCATTGACCATTAACCTCCTCCCCCACCCGAGGTACATCATGCTGATCAAAGATTTTATGACCCGCGATCCCATCACCGTGCAAAGCTCCGCCACCGTGGACGAAGTTCAGAATCTTCTGGCCGTGTCAGACTTTCACCGCCTGCCTGTAATGGAAGATGACTCGTTGGTTGGCATCGTCAACTGGTCACGACTCATTGGCGGTGGCCCTGTCAAACACTGCATGATCAAAAATCCGGTGACTGCTCCGCCCGACACGCCCCTGGAAGAAGCAGCCCGCATCATGATCGATCATCAAGTCGGCGCCCTGCTCGTTACCGAAAACGAGGAACTCATTGGCATCATCACCCTGCGCGACCTGTTCAAAGTGGGGTTCCTGGCGCTGGGAGCGCGTAGCCATGGCGTACGCGTGGCCTTAGACGTGCCCGACATGCGGGGGATGCTGGCCGATGTCATCAACGAACTGGCCTTATTGGGCGCTCACTTTATCAGCCTTGTCAACATCCCCTCGCCGTCCGGTAGCGGCGAGCTGGTCACCATCAAGGTGCAGGATGTCACCCAACAGCAGGTAGCAGATGCCCTCTCGGCGCTAAGCATCGAAATTCACGACATCCGCACCGTGTGACGGAAGGGCGCCAGCCCGCCCACGATGCGCCTCCTCTGTTTCTCCATCGACATCCCCAGTCATCTCGATTGGGGCGGCTATCTGGCTACTGCCGTAGCGTTGCAGCGTCGTGGCACCGAAGTCTGCTGGACCGGTGGCAAGCGCATACAAACCATCGTAGAACAGGCCGGGTTGAGATACCGGGCACTGGCCAGCAGTGGGTGGCAACACACCATGCCCCCGCTGCCCCCCGGTCTGAATCCGGGCGAACGCACGGCAGCCCGACGCCAGCGCGGGCTCGATGTCTGGCTCGACCCCGACCAAGTGCTGGCGGCCCGGGATGAACTCCTCGCATTTGCCGGCACTTTTGCGCCCGATGCCATCCTCATCGAGCCTTTTGCCGCGGCCGGCGTCCTGGTGGCCGAACAGATGGGCCTGCCTTTGGTCGTGGTGGGACGACCGGCCCTGCCGCCCACGTCACGTCCGGGAGCGGCGACCTCGGCGATTATACGGCTATGCGCCGCCGCCGGGGTGCCCGGCGACTATTGGGACAAAGCCCGCGGTATGCCACGCTCGCCGTACTTGCATCTCGACTTCTTTTGTCGGCGCTGGTACGCCGACCTGCCCCACATTGGTCCCCAAACCGTGTTTTGTGGCGGCCTGGCTGCGGCCATCCCCTCCTCCCCGCCATCCCCTCGTCCGACCGTCCTGATTACGCTGGGTTCCACATTCAATAAAGACGAACGCTTCTTTCGCCGGGCGGCCGAGAGCGCAGTGCTGGTGGGGGCGCAGTCACTGGTCGTGACCGGACGCCACAACACCCAAATCACCAACAGCCTGCGGGCAGCCCCACCCGCGCACATGATCTTGCAGGAATGGGTCGATTACGAGACCGCCTTTGCCCAGGCGGCATTGGCGGTGCATCATGGCGGCGTCGCCACCACCCACGCCGGCCTGCGTTACGGCGTGCCCCAGGTCGTCGTGCCCCATGCCGGCGATCAGACACCGCAGGCCGCCCGCGTGACGCAGGCCGGGGGGGGCTTCGGCATCAAGCCTGTCGACTTTAACTATGACCAGGCGCCGGGCATTCTGGCGGCAGCACTCTATGATGCGGGCATACGAGCTGGCGCCCGTCAATTAGCCGACGAAATGCACAGCCTGGGCGGCGTCGAAACGGCCGCCCAGGCGGTCGTCGATGTGATGATGTAAAGTGATGTTGTGAAACGACACCGTTATCGCAACTTGTAGCCGCGCAGACGCAGCGAGTTGGTGACCACAAAGATGCTGCTGAAAGCCATGGCGCCGGCGGCAATGATAGGATTGAGATATCCCGAGGCCGCGAAGGGGATGCCGATGATGTTGTAGATGAAAGCCCAGAACAGATTTTGACGAATGATGCGCATGGTGCCGTGGCTGAGACTGAGCGCCCGGGATACGCCGCGCAGATCACCGCTCATCAGGGTCACGTCTGCCGTTTCCATGGCGATATCGGCGCCCGTGCCCAGGGCAATGCCGATGTCGGCCTGAGCCAGAGCCGGGGCATCGTTGATGCCATCGCCCACCATCGCCACCACCTTGTTTTCCTCTTGCAGCGTTTTGACATGGGCGGCCTTATCCTGGGGCAGCACCTCGGCCAGCACGCGGTCGATGCCGACCTGACCGGCGATGACCGCGGCCGTATGGCGGTTGTCGCCCGTCATCATAATCACTTCGATATCGAGTTTGTGCAGGGCAGCCACGGCTTCAGCCGAGCCTTCCTTGACCGTGTCGGCCACCGCCAGCACGCCAGCAGGGGCGCCGTTCACGTGCACGATCATCACGGTCTTGCCCTCGTTTTCCAGACTTTCGCGGATGTTTTGCAGGGCTGCTGTGTCGCCCAGCCGGGCGGAGCCAACGAGAACTTGCTGGGAGTCGATCTGAGCCCTGACACCGGCGCCGGTAATCGCTTCAAACTGCTCGGGTCGGACAAGTTGTAGGCCCTGTTCACGGGCAGCCTCGACGATGGCCTCGCCCAGAGGATGTTCGGAGCCGCGTTCGGCACTGGCGGTGAGATACAAGAGCGCCTGCTCGGGGGCATGACCATTGCCCGAGATCGGTTGCCAGCCGGGGGCCACGACGATGTCTGTCAATTTGGGCTTACCTTCGGTGAGGGTGCCGGTTTTGTCCAGGGCCACCGCCTGAATCGATTCCGCACGTTCGAGCGATTCGCTGTTGCGGAATAGAATGCCCAGACCGGCCCCGCGGCCGGTGCCAACCATGATGGCGGTGGGTGTGGCCAGCCCCAGGGCGCAGGGGCAGGCGATCACCAGCACGGCCACCGAATTGATCAGGCTACGGGTGAAGCCAGCATGGCCGATAAAGAACCAGCCCAAAAAGGTGAGGAGGGCAATGGTGATGACGGCAGGGACAAAGATACTGGCCACCTGATCGGCCAGGCGTTGAATGGGAGCTTTCGAGCCCTGCGCTTCTTCGACCAGATGGATGATCTGCGCCAGAGCAGTTTCTTTGCCCACGCCTGTGGCCTGCACCCGCAGCATCCCTTGTCTGTTAAGTGTGGCGCCGATCACCTGATCGCCGGGGCTTTTGTCAACGGGGAGGCTTTCACCGGTGAGCATGGATTCGTCCACGGCGCTCTGGCCGCTGAGCACCACGCCATCCACGGGGATTTTTTCGCCCGGCCGCACGATCACCACGTCGCCAACGCGGACTTGGGCGATGGGCACGTCCCGTTCCTGGCCATCACGTTCGACACGAGCCGTTTTGGCCCGCAGCCCCATCAGGGCTTTGATGGCATCGGAGGTGGCGCCTTTGGCCCGGGCTTCCAGGAATTTACCCAGGCGGATGAGGGTGATGATCACGGCTGCGGTCTCAAAATAGACATGGTCGCCGAGTTCGAACCCCAAAACGCGGCCGAGGATGATGGCCACGCTGTAGAAATAGGCGGCGGATGAGCCCATGGCAATGAGCACATCCATGTTGGCGGCGCCGTTTTTCAGGGCTTTGTAGCCATTGACGTAGTAGTCGCGGCCCACGTAGAATTGCACCGGCGTGGCCAAGGCCCACATCAGCCAGTTGACCCAGGGGGCATGGGCCCATTGACCCAGCAAGCCGAAGTCACGGCTCATCGACAACAGGAACAAAGGCAGGGTGATGATGATGCCCGTCTTCAGCAAATGCTTCTGGCGGTTGATCTCCCCCTGCCGCGCCCGGCGTTCGGCATCTTCGCTGTCCTCGGCGCCCTCGGTCTCGATCACATGATAGCCGAGTTCCTCGACCAGAGACTTCATGGCATCGACATCGAGCATGGCCGGGTTGTAGATCACGGTGGCCTTCTCGGTGGCGAGATTGACCACCGCCCGGGTGACGCCGGGCAAACGGTTGAGATTGCGCTCGATGGTGGTCGAGCAGTTGGCGCAGGTCATGCCGGTAATCGGCAGCTCGGCCTTGGCTTCAGCCACGCCGTAGCCCAGTTCGGAAATCAGTTCGTTGATCTGCTCGGGAGCAACGACCGCGGGATCGAAGATGACGCGGGCGCGCTCTGTGGCCAGGTTGACCGAAGCCTCGCTCACACCATCCCTGCGTTTGAGATTGCGCTCGATGGTGGTGGAACAGTTGGCACAAGTCATGCCGGTGATGGGGAGAATGAGTTGTTGTTCGGTCATTGGTTCACCGATGGATGGTGGAAAAAAAGGGTTTG
>JAADGC010000008.1 GCA_013152585.1 Chloroflexota bacterium | reverse complement strand
ATGGCCCCGGTGCATCCTGCGTACTGCGTAAAGCCCATTCCCGAATATCAGCCCGACAAGGCCAAGGCCCTGCTGGAAGAATACGCCAAAGAAAAGGGCATCGAATTGCCGCTCAAGGTAACAGTGGCTACCAAGAACGACCAGAACGAACCCGATATTGCCGCCGCCCTCAAGGAAATGTCAGCTCCGGCCGGCTTCGATATCACCCTGGATATCACCGAGCCTGGTGGCTACTGGGACCGCTGGACCGAGGTGCCCCTGGGCATCACATCGTGGACACATCGCCCGCTGGCGACCATGGTGCTGCCCTTGGCCTACACCAAAGAATCCATCGGCGCCTGGAACGAGACCCGCTGGTATGATGACGAATTCACCACCTTGCTGCGTCAGGCCGAGGCTACACTCGATGTGGAAGCCCGCCGTGCCCTGATGTGCAAGATGGAAGACATCATGCAAGACCACGGACCCATTGGCAACAGCTACTGGAAGAATGTGTGGAACATCACCCGTTCTGAATTCCAGAACGTGAAAGCGCATCCCACTGCTTACTTCCTGATGAACAAAGTCTGGAAAGACGTTTAGTTCATTTTCGTTAGCGCCGGGAGAGCAAAGGCCTTCGGGTCTTTGTTCTCCCGCCAGGTTTATAGCGGCGGGGTCTTATAGACGAAACTGTTTCCAACCAGGGAGTTTCTTATGGCACGATTTATCATTCGCAGTATTCTTTCCACCATCATCACTATGCTGCTTGTCTCTTTTGCTCTCTTTTTTTTACTGGAAGTAGGCAGCGGAGATGTGACAGTGAAGATTCTGGGCATCGAATCGACCCCGGAACAACGCGCCTCTTATCGCGCCCAATTAGGCCTGGATGCGCCCCCACTGCAGCGCTATTTCGACTGGCTGATTGGAAACGATTTTCGTGCTGAAAAACTGGTGGGCTATCCATTGGTATCCATCAAGAATCAACAGACGAAAGAGGAGGAATGGTGGGCCAATGTAGACGGGCAATTGACCCGCTGGCAGATGCAGAAAGGGCAGTTACTGGCATTACGTCGCCAACCCGATGGCTCCAGAACCAAGCACATGGTCAGCGGTGGCTGGCAGACGGCGAAGAACGGACAGGAGTTTTTTTGGGGGGTCGATACCGATAACCGGGCGGTGAAGTGGGTGCGTGGGGCAGGAGAAACCGTTTGGGTACGGACCAAGGCCGGGTTCCGCAAAGAGGGGGATGGGCCTCGCCAATACATTCCTTTGCGCAAAGGCCTGCTGCGCGGCGACGCCGGACAATCGTTGCAGACGGGCCGCCCCGTGGCTGTGACACTGATCCCGCGCGTGCGCAACACCCTGGTATTGGCTGGCGTTGCCTTCCTCTTCATCATGCCTCTGGCTCTGTTCTTTGGCATTATGGCCGGCATTAACGAAGGCAAACCTCTGGATCGCGTGATCTCGATTTTAGGGCTGGGCGCCACCGCCACCCCCGAATTTGTCAGCGGTATTTTTCTGATTTTGATCTTTGGCATCTGGCTGAGGGTGCTCCCGGCCGTAGCCCTGTTCACCAGTGCCGACGCCATTTTCTCCAATCCCAAATTACTGGCTTTACCGGTCATGACGCTGGCCCTGGTGGAGCTGGGTTATGTGTCCCGCATGACGCGCGCCAGTATGGTCGAGGTGATGTCCGCCCCCTACATCCGTACCGCCATCATCAAAGGCATGCCTTATCGTCGCGTGGTGTTTAAGCACGCTTTACGCAATGCCCTCATGGCACCCATCACCGTGATCATGCTGCATGTCAACTGGCTGGTGGGCGGCGTGGTCGTGGTAGAGGCCATCTTTGGTTATCCGGGATTGGGAAAATACATCTATGATTCGGCGATTTTCGGCGATCCTAACGCCGTGGAAGCCGCCGCCATGTTGACTGTCACCATTGCCATCTCCACCCGCCTGGTTGGCGATCTGGCTTACACCTTCCTCAATCCTCGCATCCGTTATTCCTAGCCCTATCGCAGCAGATTCCCACACACTGGAGCGAAGCTATGACCGTAGCACAACCAGCCTTGGGTGCCAGCAAGCGCCCCTCACGATTACGAAAACTCTGGGATACTCTCTCGGTTGTTCTGAATTCCCGCATTGGTACGGTGGGGCTAGCCATCGTGGTGTTTTGGGTTGTTATCGCCCTTTTATCTTTGTTTTGGACGCCCTATCCGCCCAATTCATCCCTGTTCGTACAAAACCTGCCACCGAATCTCACCAATGTGCTGGGCACCGATCACCTGGGTCGGGATCTTGCTTCCCGCCTGATGCAAGGCACCCAGGTCATTCTGCTCAAAACCCGCCTGCCCGGCGATACCCACGTCGCTATTCCCGGCGGCGTGGCGCTGTGGGGCGTGTTCGGCTCGCTGTTTCTGGGCGCCATTTTGGGTTTGAATGCCGGCTATCGGGGGGGCTGGTGGGATCAAGTGATCATGCAGGTGCTGGACGCGCTCATCGCCTTCCCCGTGATCGTGCTCTATCTGGTGATCATTGCGGCTTTGGGCCAGGGCGATCTGGTCGTGATCTTCGCCATCACCATCACCGGGGCGCCGGGCGTAGCTCGTTTGGTGCGTAGTCTGGCCCTGGATATCAAAACGCGGGATTACATCCGCGCTGCCGAGACCCGCGGCGAAAGCCTCGCCTACATCATGTACCGCGAGATCCTACCCAATGCCCGCGGCCCGCTGCTGGTAGACGCCATGTTGCGCGTGGGCTATGCCATCTTTGCCATCGGCACCCTGGGCTTTTTGGGCCTGGGCCTGCCGCCGCCAGATCCCGACTGGGGCAACATGGTCAACGAGGCCCGACGAAACATCTTCCTCAATCAATGGGCTGTCATCTTCCCCTCCCTGGCGATCGCTTCGCTGGTCGTTGGCTTGAATTTGTTCGCCGACGGCCTGCGTGAAGAGATCACCCGGTACCAAAAATAGGCGAGGCATCGTTATGGCAACAACCACATCTCTGGACACTTCCAGCATTACTTATGGACATACCGGCCCCGTCCTCAAACTCGAAAATGTCGCCATTGCCTACAAAGTGCGCGGCGGCGAAATCGAAGCGGTACAGAACGTCTCCTTTGAGATCAACCGCGGTGAATCCCATGGCCTCGTAGGCGAATCAGGTTGCGGCAAAAGCACTGTAGCCTGGGCCGTCGTCAATTTCTTGGGCGCCAATGGCTATGTCAAACGCGGCAGCATCAGATTTTTAGGACGAGAACTGACAGGCAGAAGTGGCGAAGACCTGCGCCGCCTGCGCGGCGATCAGATCGCCATGGTCTATCAGGACCCCATGCAGGCACTGAACCCCTCCCTGCGTCTGGGCGACCAGTTGAAAGAGGTGCTGACCGTGCATCGCGGCATGGCAGACGCGGAAGCTGCAAGACGCTCCATCGAGATGCTCGAACGCGTGTACATGCCCGATGCCGCCGATGTTATGAGGCGTTTTCCGCACCAAATCTCCGGCGGACAACAGCAACGCGTGGTCATCGCCATGGCCCTGCTCAATAATCCCGCCCTGCTGATCATGGACGAGCCCACCACGGCCCTGGACGTGACCGTCGAGGCGGCAGTGCTGGACCTGATCGCCGATTTGCGCCGCGAATTCGACACCGCCATCATGTACATTACCCACAACCTGGGCGTGGTCGCCCGGGTGTGCTCGAAGGTGGGGGTGATGTATGCGGGCGAGATGGTGGAGCGGGGACTCGTGGAGCAGATATTCAAACGTCCGCAACACCCTTACACCCAGGGACTGATGCGCTGTGTGCCCAAGCTGGGCGCCGACAAAGCCAGCAGCATGCTCTATCCCATCCGCGGACGCGTGCCCCCACCCCACAGCCGGCCCATTGGCTGCGTGTTTGGCCCCCGCTGCGATTATGCCCAGGAACGATGCCGGATGGAGCGTCCCGCCCTGCGCACCATGCCCAACGGCGTGCAGGTGCGCTGCCACTTTGCCGAAGACATTGATCCATCGCAGTGGCAGCCCCACGAAGACGTGGAACTGCCCACCCTCCGGGAAGTGGTTGCCAGCGAACCCATCCTGGAAGTGCAGCATCTGAAAAAGTACTACGAAGTCTCAGGCTCCACGATCAAGGATATATTGGGGCTCAGGCCCAAAAGCTATGTCAAGGCTGTCGAAGATGCCACATTTACCGTGCAAAAAGGACGTACGCTGGGCGTGGTGGGAGAATCAGGCTGTGGCAAAAGCACGCTGATCAAAACCATCATCGGCCTGGAAGACAGCACCGATGGCAAGGCTGAATTCATGGGCTTCGACATCACCGGCAATATCGCCAGCCGTGATATAAAACTGATACAAGAATTGCAGATGGTGTTTCAGAATCCCGATTCCACCATGAATCCCTCCTACACCGTCGGCCAGCAGATCGGGCGTCCCATGGTGCGCTTCAAGACCGTGCCCAAAAAGCAGGTGCGGGACGAAGTGATCAAGATACTGCAAGCCATGCGCCTGGGCGAGACTTACTATGATCGGCTGCCGCGGCAATTGAGTGGTGGCGAAAAACAACGCGTGGGCATTGCCCGAGCCTTGGCCAGCCACCCCAATCTCGTTCTCTGCGACGAGCCCGTCAGTGCCCTCGACGTATCTGTGCAGGCCGCCATCTTAAATCTGCTGCTCGATGCGCAAAGCAAGCTGGGGACGACCATGGTCTTCATCGCCCATGATCTGAGCGTCGTGCGCTTCTTCTCCGACGACGTGGCGGTCATGTATCTGGGGCAAATCATGGAGATCGGCCCGGCCGAAGCCATCTACGCCCCACCTTATCATCCCTATACCGAAGCCTTGCTCTCGGCCGTCCCTATCCCCGATCCCACCGCCGCCCAGAAACATATTCGTCTGGAAGGCTCTGTGCCCAGCGCCCTGAATCCACCCAGCGGATGTCGTTTCCACACCCGCTGCCCCCAACGGCATTTTGCACCCGAAGGCGGGGCGGTGTGTGCGACCCAAATCCCGCCCTGGCAGGAAACCGACAACGGACACAAGATATTCTGTCACATTCCTCTGGAAACCCTACGCACCTTCGACCCAGTTATTTCTCATAAAGAGAAGGACTAAAGCCATGTTAGTAAAAGACATCATGACGCGTCACCCGATCTTGGTGGCACCCGAAACCCCGGTTACCGAAGTGCAAAGCATCATGGTCGAAAACCAGGTGCGGCACCTGCCCGTGGCCGGAGACGGTAAACGTTTGCAGGGATTGATCACACGGCAACGGCTGGCTTTGAGTGCGGATGAATTAGGCAGTTTGAACGTGTGGGAGATCACGCGACATATCTCGCAGCTTACTGCAAAACAGATCATGCTTAAGAAGGCGCAAGTCATCACGATCGATCCTGATCGCACCGTAGAGCGGGCTGCCGCCTTGATCACAGATCATAAGATCAGCGGATTGCCGGTGATCGAGAATGGCATCATCGTGGGCATACTCACGGAAACGGATTTGCTGCGGGCATTTCAGATTATGCTGGGACTGCCTATGGCCGGCGTGCGCGTCACTGTGCGCATGCCCAATCGCAAGGGCGAGTTTAACAAGCTCTCCACGGTGCTGGCACAGAAAGGCTGGGGCGTCGCCGGCATGGGCAGTTTCCCCACCCCCCGCCATTCCGGTCAATACGATCTCGTCCTCAAAATCTCAGATGTGAGCGTCGAGGAAGTGAAAGAAGCGTTGTCTGACATTCCCGATCAGACAATCGTTGATATTCGCACGGTGGTGTGATGCCGGCCGCGTTGATTACCGATATTCTCGTCGTCCTCCATAACCCACTGACGTCCGACGCCTCCGAGCAGCGGGCGTCAGTGGGTTTGGTGATCGATGAGCAACTCGTCGTCTGGCAGGAGTGCGTTGTTTGGGGTCAGGGGGCGGCTTTGGCTGAGAGCGTGCAGGGTCTGGTGGCGCCGGCGTGGGTGGGGCGGATGCTGGACGATACCGAAGCCTTGCTGGCAGAGCTGGATGCGCTCAGCGAAGAGGTGACACTCACCGAGCTGCTGCCGGTGGCAGAGGATGATGCCTCCGGATTGACCCGGCGGGCCCTGCTCACGGGGCAGTTCTGGCGCCAGCGTCCGGCTGCTGCCCCCACACATACGGTGACCCGGTATCAGGCCTTGCGGCCGGCGCTGCGCTATGCCCTGAGTCTGGCGCTGATAACGGCGCAGGCACAGGTGCAGCGCAATAGTCTGGCCGAGCTGATGGCGGACTATTGCGGAACGACCTTGCCCACCACACCCATGCCCATTGTGCGGACCCAACAGTTTCCCGGACGACAGGAACTATGGCAACCGGGAGCAGCCTGGGGCTGGCGTCTGCCCAGCGGAGAAGAGCGACAGCGCCTGGGCCAGGGAGGGGCGGCATTGCAGGGGGTCTTGCGCCAGACCCGCCGCTATTTGCAACAATTTTCCCCGGGCCAGTGGCCTTCCCGGTTGCTGGTTCAGGCCGATGCCTGGTTCGATCAGGCTTTTGATGGTGACGTGGGGAAGGTGTTGGGGGCGCTGTACGGGCTGGAGCGCGTGGTGAAACCGCTGCCCCTGAGCATCGAAAATCCTTTTCCGGCAACTGCATCGCGGCTGGACGCCTGGCGCACCCTGCGCGAATATCTGGATTTTCGTGACATGCAAGTACAACTGATAGCACACACTGCCGACGTCGAGGATGCTGCGGCATTGCTGGCTGCGGGCGTGTTGGCGGGGATGCGTATCAGCCCGGCGCAGGTGGGCAGCGTGCGGGTGCTACGTGACCGGGTGCAGCAGTGCCGGGCTGCTGGCGTATCTGTCATTCTCTCGGATGATGACGCTCCAACACCCGCGAGCCTGCAACAGCTCGGAAGTGTGGCGCTGGCCGTGCGCGCCGATCTGCTGGCGGTACCGGCGGATGCAGCGGTGTGGCTGGCGACACTGCCGGCAGAGGCAATGCAGCGCCAGTTGGCGTGGAGCGATTATCGCAGTAAGTGAGCCGTGCACCATAACGCTTGTTAATTTTTGATTCAATCGGATCCCCCGGAGGTCTGAATTAAGACCCCCACGAAACCCAAAAGAGCCGGGATAAAGGTGTATTCAGATACCCAGTTCAGAAATGAGATACTCGCGGAATTTCTGATATTCCTGACTTTCGATATCGACCAGTTCCTGAAGATGAAAAACCTCAGTCGTCGTCGGCGTCTCCCGCTTCCATAGAGAGTGATCAATGCCCATGACATTGATCACCGTCCAAAACTCCGTAAACCCCTCGTTTTTCGCTTTCTGATGACTTTTTTCCGCCTCACCGAGTCGGTTATGGATATTGGAAAAATCCTCTCCGCCCTTGACTTCAACTGCTATACGGTTTCGCACAACACCCGATGCCATAACCTGACGAATGGCAATATCGGGATCTGGTGAAAACTCAATCTTATAAGTCCTCTTGGCCGCACTTTGGACGATCAGATAGTTGTCCCCTTCCTCAACAATTGCATCAATAACGATGGCTTTGAGCAACGCAAAGAATGTTTGAATGGCTTCTGCTCCAAGAGCAACGTTGCGTGATCCTCTGAATTGCGGGCCAAGCGTTAACAAAGTTAGAGAGTTGAAAGCATCTTCCGATAATTCAGAAACGCCATTTGCCAATAACCACGCACTCTCGATCAAAGTCGAACAAAGTGCGGGAAGCAGCTCTTGTGTCGCAGGTGTAAGCCGTCCCATTCCTTCCATATTTTTGAAACGGCTGTATGGGCCTTTATAAAATTCCTTTTGCGAAAATCCTAGCAACAACCGATAATATCCTAAAAGGACGGGTTTGGAACTAAGAAAATAAGGTACTGGGAAAAGTAATTCACCACGAAGTCCTTGTCGGGCCAGAATTGCCAATTTTTCATTACCTGCAAACTCAAGGAGTTGCCTATCGAGAATACCAATATCCAATAAACTAACTTGCCTGAACAACGCTGGCAATAAATAGGTCTCTTGTGCCTTTTTTAGCCGTTGATAAAAGCCAATCTGCAAGGCAGGTATCAGAACTGGAAGTTTTTTCATATGAACGGTTCTGGGGTGTTAAAAACGTTTTTCCTTAAAGGATATACCATATTTTGCCAACCGCTTTCGTGCTATTTCGATATAGGCAGCTTGCAACTCAATACCGACGAAGTTTCGATCTCGCAAAGCAGCAACCAAACCGGTCGTACCTGCCCCAAAAAATGGATCTAAAACGAAGTCCCCTGGTGCACTTCCTGCCATAATGCAAGGTTCGATGAGTTTTGGTGGGAATGTGGCAAAATGTGCTTCCTTCAGTGGCTGCGTAGGGACGGTCCAAACACTTCTTTTGTTCCGATGGTCCCCTTTTTGAGTCGATTCCATGATGGCATCGGAATCATAATAGTATTTTTCTGACTTGGTAAGTAAAAAAATTGTTTCATGAGCGCGTGTAGGCCTATCCTTGACGCTCTCAGGATGCGGATTCGGCTTATGCCAGATTATTTCGCTGCGCAGATACCATCCTGCCTCCTGAAGTGCGAAGGTCATCCGCCACGGTACGCCGATTAAGTCTTTTGGTTTCAACCCCTCGGGGGTTGGTGCACGATAAGACATAGCTCGGGCCGGGTTCTTCTTATCTGGCGCCCGACGTTTCCTGCCACCACTGGTGTAACTATCACCCAAGTTGAGCCACAAAGTGCCATCAGATTTGAGAACACGTCTAAGCTCAGAAAAAACGCGAACCAGGTGGGCAATATAATCTTCCAGATGTGCTTCCGAACCAATCTGCCCTTCCACACCATAATCTCGCAAACCCCAGTAAGGCGGCGATGTAACAGCAGTCTGAAAAAACTCTGATGGTAACTGTTTTAGCACATCATAGGCATCGCCCCCATAAACAACTGATTCTTTGCTGGCTTTTACAGGAATTAATGGCTGCTGTGTAACTGTTGGATAAGCACTCATGCCCATATATCTCACAAACCAAATGGAGTAGGTTGATGAATCAATAATAAACAATATTTCGCCCTTCGTCAAATGATTCCGGTTCCGTTGGCGCCGCCCGTCCGGCGATGAATCGCAGGGCTTCAGTCCCGGCGGGGTGGGTTGCGAAACCGCATCTTATGGACATCGGGCCGGTCTGGCGTGAAAAGGTTCTCTTTAGCTCTCGCAAAGCATGTCCTGAGTGCAACTTCGCTGGACGATTACACCAGATCTTCGATCCGCACTTCGCGGGGCACTTTGTAGCGCGCCAGGCCCTGCTTGCAGTACCGGCGAATGTCGTGGGGACTGAGTTCGGCGCCGGGAACAGGCCGAACGTGCAAAATACCCACTTCTCCCATAATATCGTCGGGCTGATAACGGCAATGGCAGGAAGCCACGGCAGGATGGCTTTGCACATAACGTTCGATTTCCAGCGGGAATACGTTGTAGCCGCCGGAAATGAACATGCGCTTTTTACGCCCGGTCAGGGTGAGATAACCAGACGCATCGAGTTTGCCCATGTCGCCGCTATGCAACCACCCCTGCTCGTCGATTATCTGCCGGGTGGCGGCGGCATTGCGGAAATACCCCATCATCACACAGTCGCCGCTCACCAGCACTTCACCCACCTGTCCGGGGGGCAGGGGGCGGCCTTCCTCATCCCCGATACGCAGCTTAAACTCAGGTGCTACCCTACCAGCCGAGCGCAGGAGCACTTCCACATCATCACGTAGATCGTTATAAGTGACCATCCCCGTAGCCTCCGTGAGCCCGTAGGCGTGCAGGGTGGCGGGAGCGATGCTGGCAATACGGCGCATGATGGCCGCCGGCGTGGGCGCACCGGAGACGATGGCCAATCGGACGGAACTGAGATCGAATGAATCAAAGTGGGGCAGTGAAAACACCATCACCCACATGGCCGGCACCTGACCCAATATCGTCGCCTTTTCTTGTTGCACCAGTTGCAGGGTGCGTTCAGGATGGAAGCGCTCCAACATGAGCAGGGTGGCGCCCGAGAGCACGGCCCCAATGACAAGCAAGGTGGTACCGCTGACGTGGTTCAAGGGCAGATGCAGGATGATACGGTCGCTGACTCGCCAGTTCAGGATACGATTCTGTGCCGAAATGCTGGTGAGGATGTTGCGGTGGCTAAGCACGGCGCCGTTCATCTCGCCGCTGATACCACCGCTGAACACCATGAATGCCCCATCATCAGGGCGCAGGCTTTGCACCCGCTGCCGGAGTTGTTGGGGCATGATGGGGGCTGTTTGGGCGAGCAGCGCATCCAGTTCCCCCCAGCCCTGTGGGGCCGGGCCATGGATCACAAGACAGTGCTGTACAAAGGGCATGGCCTTGATCGCCCGGCGCACAGCCGCGAAAAGGGGATGCGCGTGCAGGAGCATCATGACGACGGGCTGCGCCACATGGGCCTGCTCGGTGATCTCGCGCACGGTGTAGTTGATATTGAAGCCCACCAGAATGGCGCCTACCTGCGTCGCCGCCAAAAAAGTGATCATGTATTCGGGGCGGGTGGTGCATATGATGCCGATGCGATCGCCGCGCTGCACGCCCATATCTAAAAATGCTTGCGCCAGACGTTGCACCTGTTGCCACACTTGTTGCCAGCTCAGGCGTTGGTTTTCAAATAGTATCGCTTCGTGATCGGGATAGGTGCTGGCGGTATGTTGTAAGGCGGCGGGGAGTAGTGTGGGAACCATACGGAATCAGAAATTGCCTGGAGTAAGATGCAAACAAGCGTAGCATAAAAGCGGACATCCTACCAAGAAGGGGAGGGCGAAACCAGCATCACCAGGTTTGACCAATCGATTGGGATGTGATAAACACATGTTGACAGCGTCGTCATATGTCAAGGTGAACAACTTATCCCCCGGTTGGTGGCCCCGAAGAAAACCAATGCTCTATCTTGCAGCAGATAGAACGTGCTACGGCTTTACGATTCCACCATGATCGATTGCTACATTCACAACCCCAACGCACCACTCAAAAGGAGTATCTCATGTCAAGGCAAAAAAAGTTTATCCTCCCCGAATCCGAGATCCCTAAGACCTGGTACAACGTCATGGCCGATATTCCTGAACCCCTGCCACCGGTCATTCACCCAGGCACCCTCCAGCCCATCGGCCCCGATGATCTGGCGCCGTTGTTCCCTATGCCTTTGATCGAGCAGGAAGTGACTACCGAGCGCTTTGTGCCCATCCCCGACGAGGTGCTTGATGTTTACGCCATGTGGCGGCCCACACCACTGATTCGGGCCAGTGGCCTCGAGGCCCACTTGCAGACCCCGGCCCACATCTACTACAAGTACGAAGGCACATCTCCTTCGGGATCTCACAAGCCCAACACGGCAGTGCCGCAGGCGTATTACAACAAGATCACGGGTGTGAAGGCGCTTACCACTGAGACCGGTGCCGGACAATGGGGCAGTGCCTTGGCGATGGCCACCAATCACTTCGGTCTTTCCTGCGAAGTCTACATGGTCAAGATTTCATATCATCAGAAGCCGTATCGTCGCAGTCTGATGCAAACTTTTGGAGCCACGGTCACGCCCAGCCCCTCATCGCTCACGCAGGCTGGCCGCCAAATGTTGGAACGTGACCCCGATTCTCCGGGTTCGCTGGGCGTCGCCATTTCCGAGGCTGTCGAAGTCGCAGCCACCAGTGGTGGTGCCAAAAAATACGCCCTGGGCTCGGTGCTGAATCATGTGATGCTGCACCAGACGGTCATCGGCGAAGAAGTGATCAAGCAGGTGGAAATGACGGGTGAATACCCCGATGTGATGATCGGCTGCGTGGGCGGTGGCTCCAATTTCTCTGGGTTTGTGTTCCCCTTCGTGCGAGAAAATCTGGTCAATAACCGCAAGACGCGCTTCGTGGCGGTTGAACCCATGGCTTCGCCATCGTTGACCAAGGGACGCTATGTTTATGATTTCGGCGACACCATGCAGATGACGCCCATGATGAAAATGTACACCCTCGGGCATTCCTTCATCCCCGCCCCCATCCATGCCGGCGGCTTGCGCTATCACGGCATGTCGCCGATCGTGTGCCACTTATACGATCTGGGTCTGATCGAAGCCGTAGCTGTGCACCAAACCGCTGTATTCGAAGCCGCCGTCACCTTTGCCCGCAGCGAAGGCATCATCCCTGCCCCTGAAAGCGCACATGCGATTCGCACTACCATCGATGAAGCCCTCAAGTGCAAGGAAAGCGGCGAAGAAAAAGTGATTATCTTCAACCTCAGCGGCCACGGTCATTTTGATATGGCTGCCTACGATGCCTACTTCAGTGGGCAATTGCACGATTATGAATATCCCAGCGCCGCAGTGGAGAAAGCACTTTCTCAGCTCCCGCAGATCGCTTGAGGGGGTGCTATGACTGTCAAGAAGATCATCAGACTTGCCTTACTAACCCTCGTCGCCCTCGTCCTGCTGTTTGGGCTGATTCAGCTCATTCCCCTGGGGAAGGATCACGTCAATCCCCCTGTCCTGGCCGAACCCAACTGGGATAGTCCCCAAACCCTGGCGCTGGTCCGGCGTTCCTGTTTCGATTGTCATTCCAACGAAACGGTGTGGCCGTGGTACAGCAATATCGCCCCTGTTTCCTGGCTGGTGTACCGCGACACGATTAATGGTCGCGAGCATCTGAATTTTTCGGAATGGGGGCGCGGCAACCAGGAAGGCCTGGACGAGCTGGCCCAGACCATCGAGTCGGGTGAGATGCCACCGTTCATCTACATCATCCAACACCCCAACGCCAAGCTGAGCCCGGCCGAAAAACAAGCCCTCATCACCGGGCTGCAAGCCTCGCTACGCTGACCTCATACGCAAACGATGCGCCCTGGCAGATCTTAATCCATCTGCCAGGGCTTTTTTTATGGCTGACGAGGCTGCGCCTGAGACTGACAAGAGTGAGGACGCGGACCAGCGCCGAAAACGCGCATAAATGCTGATTGAGCAACCCCACATGGTCACGGATTGTTCCGAAACGCTTGCTAAAAACCTTGGTTCTTTTGGGGTTCGTGGGGGTCGTCATTCAGACCTCCGGGAGGTGGCCAAAAACACTCTGTTTGGGCAAAAATATCCCGGCCACCTCCCGGAGGTCACTGCAAGACCCCATGAGATGCGGTTGAACAGATATTATGTCCCCCTTTGGCCAGGCTCAAGGGCAGGCCCTGAACGGGCCAAGCAGGCAACGCACGTGAACACGAAACGCCAGTGAAGGGTCTCGCCGCCCAAGAATGGCGAGATTCTTCGCTGGACTCGGCTCCGTGATGGCCGTTTCGGCGTCAAAGTCCGTGTCTCTTTGATGCGTGTTAGCTTCTGGAACCCGTTCAGAATGACAGGCAGCGGCGAATCGAATTTGCCGTCTCATCATTCCAAATCCCCGCAGGGATTTGATGTGGTTAAGCGGGGGCTGAAATCCCTGCGGGGATTTGGCCCCTTGAGACGCACATTTCTAATGTGCGGCCAGTGCCGGTCATCGCCGGTGTGGCTGATCATTTTTTTAGCGCTTCGGCGCCTCGGCGTTGAGAAAATCTTCGCTCCTCTCGCCTTCCATCTCTCTGCGTAAAAATCCATCCGCGTTTTTCGAGGTCCGACCCACCTTTTCCCAGTGACCAGCTTGCTCCCCGCTGTCAGCGGTGCTACTATTCCCGTGTTTATTACCATCCCCTCTGCGGAGAAGCTCATGCCCCCACATCGCCGTGTACGTCATCGTTCGCAACCGCGCTCCAAAACGCGTATCCCCAGCAGAAACTTTGCACAGCCACGTGTTCTGCATCCACCCATGACCGTGCTCTCGGAAGAACAGGTCCTACAAATTCACGAGGCCTCGATGACGATTCTCGAGGATATTGGCATCCGCTGGCTGGATGAGGAGGCGCTCGATTTATGGGCGCAGGCCGGGGCTAAGGTTGATCGCACGCAAAAGCATGTGTGGCTGGATCGGGGATTGGTGATGGAATTGATCGCCAACGCCCCTTCCTCGTTCACCTGGCGTGCCCGCAATCCCCGGCACAACCTGCACATCGGCGGTAACGCCGTCTCTTTTGTGGCGGCGGCGGGCATGGTGAATGTCAATGACCTGAGTCGGGGACGACGAGTAGGCACTGCTGCCGACTATGCCGAAATACTCAAGTTGGGGCAAATGTGCGATCTGATACACATGGGTGCTATGGGCGGCGTAGGTCTACACGATGTGCCGGTTTCGCAGCAGCACTTGCAGCGCGAATTGCTGGCCTACACCCTGACGGATAAAGCCATATGGACCTTTATCCATGGCCGCACCATCACCACCGATGTGTTGAACATGATCCGTCTGGTTTTCGATGGAGATATCACCAATGGCGGCCCGGTGATCGGAGGTGTGGTCAATGTCAACAGCCCCCTGGTGTACGATGGGCGCATGTTGGGCGGCTTGATCACCATGGCGCGAGCGGGTCAGGTGGTGATGGTGACGCCCTTCGTGCTGGCCGGAGCCATGAGCCCGGTCACAATGGCGGCGGCTGCGGCCCAGCAAAATGCCGAAGCCCTGGCCGGTGTCGCCCTCACCCAGTTGGTGCGCCCGGGCGCCCCGGTGCTCTATGGGGCCTTTCTCACCAACGCCGATATGAAAACGGGCGGGCCGGCGTTTGGTTCCCCCGAAGCCGCGCTGGCCATCGCCATGGGGGCGCAGATGGCGCGCTTTTACCGGCTCCCCCATCGTGGCAACGGCGCCGTCACCTCCTCCAATATCGCCGATGCTCAGGCCGCGTATGAATCGGTCTGGACTTTATGGCCTGCGGTTCTCTCTCATACCAACGTCCTCATCCACGCCGCCGGCTGGGCCGAAGATGGCCTCACATTCTCGTACGAAAAATTTGTGATCGATGTAGAAAATCTGGGCATGATGCGGCGGTTTTTACAGGGCGTCGAGGTCAATACTGAGACATTGGCGCTCGATAGTATCGCCGAAGTGGGCCCGGGCGGGCATCATTTTGGTACCGCCCACACCCTGGCCCGTTTTCAGACCGCCCACTACGCCCCCCTCGTCACCGATCATCATAATTACGGCACGTGGCTGGCCGCGGGTGCGCCCGACACCCGGCAACGCGCCCATTCTATTTGGAAGCAATGGCTGCAGGATTACGAAGCCCCGCCATTGGATGCCGGCACGAACGAGGCCTTGCAGGATTATGTCGCCAGACGCAGCCGCGAACTTGCCGCCAGCCAGCTCTACGAAGACGCTTAACCACGCCTCCCTCTCAGCTCTCGTTTTTCCCCCAAAGGAACAGTCGCATGACAGAATCTCCCCTTCAGGCCGCGGACGATATGGTTGTCACGCTGGCCTACGATCTTTATCTGGACGATGACGAGCTGATCGATAGCTCTGAAGAATTCGGGCCCCTGGAATACCTGCACGGCCATAATCAGATCCTTCCCGGCCTGGAACGCGCCGTGACCGGCCTCGTAGTCGGCGATAGCATTGAGGTGGGGGTTCCCCCGGAACGAGCCTACGGTACCCGTGTCGAAGATTCCCTCGAAGTCATTCCTCGCCAGGCATTCCCCGATGATCTCGAGATGGAAGTTGGCATGGAACTGGAATTGGTCGATAGCGAAACCGGTGCGGAAATGGTGGCTTACATCTCCGACATCGGTCCCGATGCGGTCATGATCGATTTCAACCATCCTTTGGCCGGCGAAACCCTGTTTTTCGAAGTGAAAGTGTTGGAGATTCGCCCTGCCACCGCCGAAGAGCTGGCGCATGGCCACGTGCACAGCCACGGCGAGCACGAAAGCTAAAACATACCTATGCTACGGCCGGCGGGCCTCGGTCAGTTGCCGGGGCCAGTAGGATACATGTTGATAGTGATAGTGCAGGCTGAGCTGGCGGATTTCCGGTGCGGCCCCGTTGGCTGCCCGCCGCAAACGGGCATACCAGCGTAGCCGCGTGCCCGGCCTGTCAAACACGATCTCTGTGCCGGGTGTGATGGGCTGCCACTGTTTGGCGCCCTGATTGCTGACAAAAAACTGCACACTGCCCCCGAGCAGGCTCACATCGGCCTCCAGCCGCAGCGACGTAACTGCCTGTGAGGGCTGATTGACCTCCAGGCTGTGTCCCAGGCCTTCCAGCATCGCCTCGCCAGCCGGTGTGTAAGCTGGCGACACCTCGTGCCGCCACGAAGACCAGCCGCCCGGCAACCAGCGGCGGACCAGCAGCTTGTCGGCTTCCAGCCACACCACAGCCAGCGCCGCATCGCTGGTCATGGCCGCATCGCCAAGCCGCACCTCCCAGCCGGGCAGGCCCAGGCGCAGCAGCCGGCCCCGCGTCTGTGGCCGATACAACCACAGCCATAATGAATCATCCGCTGCGGTTTGCAACAAAACCACGCCGGCATCGTGGCCCGATAACACGCGACCGGTCACAGCATCGGCATAGGTGGCCAGCACTTGCGGGGACGCGGTGGGCGCGAGCTGCCACAGGCGCGTGGGTTGCAGGGTGAGCACAAGCAAAGCCTCGCCCTCGGCGGCGATATCGACAACGCTGCTGCCATCATTGGCAAAACGCAGGGCGGGGACAGCCGCCGCCTCCAGGGTGGGCAGCCAGCGTTGCGCCTCATAATCGCTATCTTGTGGCCATAGCAGCCACACCGTGCCATCGGCCGCCCAGGTGGCCCAGGTGCTCCCCGGCCATTGCCCGCTGCCCAGCAGGCGCAGGGCGTTATCGAACGTGCGCACCTGACTGAGCCCTGCTTCCTGCCACACCACCACGCAATGCGTGGCGTTGCAGCGTGCTTGCACATCCGTGTTGGGGGTTGTTGCCAACTGCATGATCTGTCCGATGGTCGTGGCCGCCGCCAGATCATGCCGATAGGCCCAGACGCCGTCATCATCGCTCCACACCAGCAACCAGGCATCAGAACCCATAGCCGCCAATGCCACAGCCCGATCCTGTAAACCCGACGACCAGCGATCGCCGGCCCAGGAGAAGAGTGGCAGGTCGTCGTCCCACAGGCGATTGCCGTGGGCATCGAGTTGTTGCGCCCAGAGGAACGGGCCCGAGCCTCGATCTTCGGTCCAGACGACCAGCATCCCCCCGGCAGGGGCGGCAGCCAGCAGCGGATGCCGGCGTCGGGGAGCGGCATCGGCCGGGCGCAGCGTCAGGCGACCGCCCCTACGATCCCACCAGGCAGTGGTGCGAGCGCCGTCGGCATAAGCGAAGGTACGAAAGTCCTCGCTGAAAACGGCCACGGGCAGGGTGTCGGCAGGGGCAGCCGCGTGGACGCTGCCCCACAGTCCCAGCAGCAGAAATATCCCCAGCAGCAGGCGAAGACGCATACTATCGTAGATAGCGGTCCAGCGTTTTACGCACCACGTCCACATCCGCCGGCAAATAGATGGGGGGATTGGCGAGCTGCGCTTCGACGCCGGGCAGTTGATCTTCGTGATAGTCCATCTTGAATTGCGTGAATTTGAGGCCGTGGGCCGTGGAGATGACAATCACGCGGTGATGCGATTGGATCAAGCCACGCTGCACCAGTTTTAGTAGCACGGCCAGGGCCACGCCCGTGTGTGGGCACGTGTACAGGCCGGTGAGGTCGGCCTGAGCCGCGGCATTGGCCAGCTCGTGCTCGGTGGCGTGTTCGACCAGGCCGTCAAAACGTTGCACCGTGGCCATGGCCTTTTCGTAGCTCACCGGATCGCCGATCTGAATCGCCGAGGCCAGGGTTTTTTGCGCCGGCAACGAGACTTTTTGGCGGAAGTCCTGCCGATAGGCCTGGTAGAAGGGGTCGGCTTGTGCGGCCTGTGCGGCCACCAGCCGCGGCAGTTTATCGATCAGCCCCAACTCTTGCATGAGTAAAAAGCCTTTGCCCAGGGCGCTGATGTTGCCCAGGTTGCCCACCGGGATGATGATCCAGTCGGGCACCTGCCAATTGAATTGCTGCACGATCTCGATGCCCACGGTTTTTTGGCCTTCGATGCGCAACGAATTCATGGAATTGGCCAGATAGATGCTGTTGTCGCGGGTGATTTCTTTGACGATGCGCATACAGCCGTCGAAGTCGGTGTCGAGGGCCAGCACGGTGGCGCCATTGGCGATGGGCTGGATGAGTTGGGCGCTGCTGACCTTGCCCTGGGGCAAGAAGACGATGGTGGGAATGCCAGCCGCTGCTCCATACGCGGCCAGGGCTGCCGATGTGTCGCCGGTGGAGGCGGCAGCCACGGCTTTTACCGGTGAGCCTTGGGCCATCATCTGTTTGACGACACTGACCAACACCGTCATGCCCAGGTCTTTGAAGGAGCCCGTGTGGCTGTTGCCCGACTGCTTGATCCACAGATCGGGCAGGCCGATTTGCTCGCCCAGCCGCGCTGCCCAGAACAGGTTGGTATTGCCCTCGCAGGTGCTGACGATGTTGGCGTCGTCGAGGGCGGGGGCAACCCATTCTTTGTAGCGCCAGACGCCGGAGCCATAGGGCCATTGTGTGGTGCCGGAGCGGGCGGCGAAGAGCTGTTTCCATTCCTGGCTGCTGTGCCGGCGCAACGCTTCTTTGTCGTGCACGACTTCGAGCAGACCGCCGCAGGTGGGACAGGTGTAGATGACATCGTAGAGGGACCACGAGCCGGGGCAACCGCGGAAACAGCGAAAGGAGGCGTTGTAGGTGGTATCCATAGGAAAAGAGGGGAGAGTTAAGGGGTCAGTCGCCGGGGCCGAGGAGGGCGCGGGCGCTATGAATTTGTTGTTGCACTGCGGCCCGAGCCACTCCCCCTACCGTGTTCCGTTGCTCCACCGAGCGTTCGAAATCCCAAACGGCCAGGGCTTCGGACTTGAAAGCGGGGTGGACGCTCTGCAGGGTGCTCAGATCAAGATCACGTAAAGTGCAGGCATGTTCTTCGGCCAGACGGACTACTTCGCCCACGATGTGGTGGCTCTGGCGGAAGGGGATGCCTTCGCCCACCAGCCAGTCGGCGAGATCCGTGGCCAGCATGAAGTCATCCAGCGCCGCGGTCATGCGGTCGGGGTGAGGCGTGAGGGAGAGGATGGCGCCGGTGATCACCGGCAGGATGATCTCCAGGGTATCGATGGCATCAAACAGGGGCTCTTTGTCTTCTTGCAGGTCTTTGTTATAAGTGGAAGGCAGCCCCTTGAGTGTGGCCAGCAGGCCGGTGAGATGGCCGATGAGGCGACCGGTTTTGCCGCGCGTGAGTTCAAACGCATCGGGATTTTTCTTTTGCGGCATCAGGCTGGAGCCGGTGGTGTAGGCGTCGCTGAGGCTGATAAAGCCGAGGCTGGGGTTGGAGAAGAGGATCATGTCTTCGCTGAGACGACTGAGATGCACGCCCAGCAGGGCGGCCCAAAACAGAAGTTCGGCCACAAAATCACGGTCAGACACTGCGTCCATGCTATTCATACTCACCTGCCCGAATCCCAGCCGTTCGGCCAACGCCTGACGGTCGATGGGCACCGGCGTACCGGCCAGGGCCCCCGCGCCCAGCGGCAGCACATCGATCCGACGCCGCAGTTCTTCCAGCCGCGTGCAATCGCGTTGCAGCATCCAAAAAAAACTGAGCAGCCACTGCGAAAAACGCACGGGCTGGGCGGGTTGCAGGTGGGTGTAGCCGGGCATGATCAGGTCGATGTAGTGCTCGGCCTGATCGAGCAAGGCGCGTTGCAAGGTGCTGAGATGCGTTTTCAGGGAATCGCTGGCACCCAGCAGATACAGTCGTAAATCGGTGGCAACCTGATCGTTGCGGCTGCGACCGGTGTGGAGCTTGCCGCCCACGGGGCCGATGAGTTCGGTGAGGCGGCGTTCGATGGCGGTGTGAATGTCTTCGTCAGCGGGCTGGAGATGAAAGTCATCGTTTGCCCATTCGTCGTACACCTGATCGAGCCCGACCAGGATTGCCTGGCCTTCTTCGTCGCTGAGAATGCCGGCCGCAGCCAGGGCCTGGGTCCAGGCCTGCGAGCCGCGGATGTCGGCTTCCCACAGGCGGGCATCGAAGCGGATGGATTGGTTGAGTTGCGCCATGAGGGGATCAACGTCGCCACTAAAGCGGCCTCCCCAGAGTTTCGACATCGGGTTCTCCTTCGCTGCAAGCCTATTTGCTGGCTTCGTCCAGTGTGGCCATTTCTTCTTCTGTGAGCTGCACGCCCACGGCGCCCAGGCTTTCGTGCAGTTGCGCCACGGAGTTGGCGCCAATAATGGGGGCTATGATGATAGGTTGGCTGAGCTGCCAGGCCAGTGTGATTTGTAAGGTGGTGGCATTGCGTTTTTCGGCGATTTTCTCCACGGCTGCCAGGACGCGCCAGCCATCTTCGTTAAAGTAGCGGCGCTTGATCCCTTCCTGCCGGGCCGAGTCGGGCGGTGGGGCGTCGGACTGATATTTGCCGGTGAGAAATCCGCCGGCCAGGGGACTGTAAGGGATCACGCCGATATTTTCGCTTTCGCATAGGGACTTGAGCTCGGCTTCGAATTCCTGGCGATGCACAAGGTTGTAGTGGGGTTGCAGGCTGTCGTAGCGGGCGAGACCGTGTTGCTCGCTGATGCACAGGGCTTTCATCAACCGCCAGGCCGAGATGTTGGAGCAGCCCAGATAACGTACCTTGCCCTGATGCACCAGATCGTCAAGGGCGCGCAGGGTTTCGTCCATGGGTGTTTCCGTGTCATCCCAATGAATCTGGTACAGGTCGATGGTGTCGGTCTGCAAACGGCGCAGGCTGTCTTCGACGGCTTGCATGATATGGGCGCGGCTGAGTCCCTGACCGTTGGGGCCATCCCACATGAGGCCGCGCACTTTGGTGGCCAGCACGATGGCTCGGCGATTGCCTCGCGACTTCATCCAGCGGCCAATGATTTCTTCGGAAACACCGCCGGGATTGCCCTCCACCCAGCGCGAGTAAACGTTGGCGGTATCGATAAAATTGCCGCCTTTAGCGACAAATTCATCCATGATGGCGAAGGCGGTGGCTTCGTCGGCAGTCCAGCCCCATTGCATGGAGCCCAGGCAGAGTTCAGAAACTTTGAGGCCAGTGCGGCCCAGGTTGTGATATTCCATCGTTTTACTCATGAGTGCGATTGCATGGCGCACCTGATGCAGAAAAGATGAATCGGGTGCGGGATCATTTTACGGCATGGGCTGGTTTGAGCCCAAATAAACCTGCCGGCGAATCAAATATGCAGGCCATGCGAAACGCGGAAGAGACCGTAATTCCGTCAAGCCACATGACACAGCAATCCTTTGAGATAGGCTGCCTGGGGAAAGCTGAGCAGCACGGGGTGATCGGAGGCCTGGGAAAAGTGTCGGATGATGCGCACTTCGCGGCGGGCATCGAGCGCCGCTCCAAAGAGGATTTTCTGAAAGAGATCGGCCGAGATCAGCCCGGAACAGGAGAAAGAGGCCAGAAGGCCGCCTGGGCGTAGCAGACGCATGGCCAGCCAGTTGATATCCTTGTAGCCGCGGGCCGCACGATCGATCTGGCGGCGACTGGTAGCGAATTTGGGCGGGTCCAGGATGATGAGATCGAATTGGCGCCCCTCATCCCGCCAGTGCCGCAATTGTGTAAACACGTCCGCCTCGATATTCTGCCAGCGCTCAGGCCCCATGCCGTTAAGCTGGAAATTTGCCGCCGCCATCTTCAAGGCGGCGCTGCTGCTGTCCACATTGATCACGTGCCGGGCTCCGCCTGCCAGCGCATGGACGGCAAAGGCGCCCGTGTAGCTGAAGGCATTCAGTACCTCGGCCCCCTGGCAATAGGCGGCCACTGCCGCCCGATTGCGGGCCTGATCCAGATAGAAGCCTGTTTTCTGTCCTCCGCCCACATCCATCCAGAAACGATGGCCATTTTCGGTGACAATGATGGCTTCGGCGGGGGTTGTGCCCCAAAGTGTGCCCTCCACCGGGGGAAGTCCCTCTTTTTTCCGTACCGGATCACCGCGTTCGCTGATGCTGTCAGGGTGCAACAAATCCACCAGGATGGCGACAGTCTGTGCCTTGCGTCGCTCGGCCCCAGCAGTCAGGCTTTGCAGCACCAGGTGCTCGCCATATTGATCGACTATCAAACCGGGGATGCCGTCACTGTCGGCGAAAACCAGGCGCCGGGCCTGGGCCTGTGGCAAGAGTTGGCGGCGGCGCTCGATGCTGGCGGCAATGCGCTGTCGCCAGAAGTCTGCATCCGGCCACGATTTCTGATCCCAGGCAATGACCCGGGCCCGAATTTGTGAAGCCGGGTTGTGCTCGGCATAGGCCAACCAGCTTCCGTCGGAGGCCAGCACATCTACGATGGCGCCCGGTTCAGGGTCACCTTCGAGGCGCTGTATGGCACCACTGAATATCCAGGGATGCCGTTGGCGCACGGGTTTATCTTTGCCGCGTTGTAAAACAATGCGACCGGCAGCAGATTTTCTCATTGTTTCCATTCCCATGGGTTGAGTTTGTTCTCAGGCATTGGTTCGCCTGCGCCCAGGGGTGTGTGATCGCAAGCTGGGAGAATGAGTGGTTTCATGGTGTCATGTGTGTGGTGGGTGATGGGGAAGGATCCTACTGGCCGGGATAGACCAGACCCGCGAGGCGTAGCTTCGCTAGTACACGCAGGCGTAAATAGAGCTACGGTTAGCAAGCGTTAGCCGCATCCGTGATGCACGGGGCCGTGGAGGCAGATTTGCCAGGCAGTCGTGGCTGTATCAGGCAGGCGGCCATGCTCACTGGCCCGATATCCGACCAACCACAGAATCCGTCCCCCGGCATCTACGAGTAACGGCCATCCCGCCCGCGCCGGTGGCGGTAATTTGAGTTCGGTCATGAGGTCGGTGATAGCTTTACTGCCATCCAGCCCCAAGGGAACGATGCGGTCCCCGGACTGTCGGGGCCGCACCATCAAGGGTGTGGGGATGGATAGAGGCAGCCACACGCATGCCGGTGAGGGCTGCTGGCGCCACGGCGGGTGCGGGGATGCTGACCATTGTACCTGCTGGGCTTGCAAACGCCAACCGTGCCCCAGTTCCAGCGTGCCTGGCAGCGGCACTGAGTGGGAGCGGGCGATCTGAGGAGCGGCAACCGGCATCTGTCCGCTTTCGCTAATGTGCAAACTGTCGGCTGTCAGCCAGGCTTCCAGGCCCGCCACCAGGGGATAGGGGCCACCGCTGCGGCGCCCGGGATGCGATTGCAGCAGGATGATCAGGCCTTCGCTGTGCTGCCAATTGATGTTGCGTAGCTGGGGGCGCAGATGGGCGATGGCGCGACGCAGGAGGGCACGTTGATCACCTGGAGCCAGGGAGCGGAACGCGGCCAGGGGGAAATGCACCGTGTGCGCTTGCGCGTGTGCCCATTCGTGCCACAAGGCCTGGCGCTGCTCCTCCAGTGCCTGGTAATCGCCCTGGAGTGCCAGGGCTGTGTGCCCAAACACGGTTGTGAGACGGGGATTGATCTGACGCAGATGGGGGATGATCTCGTGTCGCAGACGGTTGCGGAAGAAAGTGGTGTCGGCATTCGTAGCGTCATAACGAGGCTGGAGTTCGTTTTGGCGGCAGTAGTCCAGGATTTGGGCGCGGCTGGTTTGCAACCAGGGCCGCACGAGCTGAATATCGAGTGTTTCAGGGCGTTGATCGGGAGGCAATGCAGACAAATGGAGTGTGCGGAGAGGCGTCTTGGGCATCATGCCACGCAGTCCGGCCAAACCACTGCCTCGCAGCAGGTGCATGAGTACGGTTTCGACCTGATCATCGGCGTGATGCCCGACGGCCACGGTCTTGGCACCCAGACGCCGGGCGACTTGCGCCAAAAACGCGTAGCGGGCCTGGCGGGCGGCCTCTTCCAGGGAGATGCCGGGTTGTTGGGCAATACGCCGCACATCGGCGCGTTCGATCGTGCAGCCGAGCCCCCAGGCTGTGGCCACAGCGGCCACGAAACGCGCCTCTTCGTCGGCTTCGGGGCGCAGTCCGTGATGGAGATAGGCTGCGTGCAAGTGCCAGTCTGGCACCGCTGCCAGTTGCAGCAAGGCGTGCAACAGCGCCAGCGAATCGGGGCCACCGCTGACGCCCACGATCACACGACTGCCGGCCGGGATGAGGCCGTTACGGGCGATAAAATGTTGAAGATCTGACAGGATGCTCACGCCCAGATTATACGTGTGATAGGGCATGGTGGCAATCGGACGGTGCAAGCTGCCCGGCTCCCGGTTTTTCGCCGTCGATCAATCTGCTGTTCTCATAACAAAACAGCGCCCGTTCGTTCGGGCGCTGTGGTTAGGTAGGGAAAAGTCGCAGGGAGCTAGCTGCGTTCTGTCATGGGCACAAAGTCACGCAGCATGATGCCATCATAAATCTGGCGGGGACGGGCAATTTTTTGTTCGGGATCGCCCAGCAGTTCACGCCATTGTGCCAGCCAGCCCACCGTGCGCGGAATGGCAAACATGACCGTGAACATGTTGGTGGGAATACCCAACGCCTGATAAATAATGCCGCTATAGAAATCGACATTGGGATACAATTTGCGTTTGGCAAAGTAGTCTTCGTTCAGTGCTCGCTCTTCCAGTTCCAAGGCAATGTTCAGCATGGGAGTGCGACCGGTGACTTCGAAGAGCTGATGGGCAAAGTCCTTAATGATACGCGCTCGCGGATCGTAATTCTTGTACACGCGGTGGCCAAATCCCATCAGCCGTTCTTCGCCCGCCTCAACCCGTTTGAGATATGCGGGGATATTTTCGACGCTGCCGATGTGCGCCAGCATCCGCAGCACACGTTCGTTGGCACCCCCGTGCAGGGGGCCCGAGAGGGCTGCCGCCGCACCCGCCACAGCCACATACGGATCGGCCTGACTGCTGCCGATGCCGCGCATGGTGGTGGTGGAGCAGTTCTGCTCGTGGTCGATGTGCAGTATCCAGAGGATCTCCAGTGCCCGTTCGACAATGGGGTTGGGTTTGTATTTCAGCTCGGTCATTTTGAACATCATGTTCAAGAAATTACCGACATAGCTAAGATCGTTATCCGGATACACGTAGGGGAAGCCCATAGAATGCCGATAGGCAAACGCGGCCATGGTGGGCATCTTGGCCACCAGACGCCGTGTCTGTAATTCTACGGATTCAGGGTCAAAAACATTTTTGGCTTCGGGATAGAACGTGGAAAGCGCCGCGATCGAGCTAATGAGAATGCCCATGGGGTGGGCATCGTAGCGGAAGCCGTCTAAGAACGTGCGCAGGTTTTCATGCACCAGGGTATGATGTACAATATCATGCTCCCATTGGGCGTATTGTTCGGCGTTTGGCAGTTCGCCAAAGAGCACCAGATAAGCTACCTCTAAAAAGCTGGCATTCGCGGCCAATTGCTCGACAGGATACCCCCGATGCCGCAAAATGCCTTTGGCACCGTCGATGAAGGTAATCTTGCTGCGTGTTGCCGCAGTGTTCTTAAAGGCTGTATCGTAGCCCATAACGCCAAAATCTTGATCGTCAACCTTGATTTGGCGCAAATCCATGGTGCGAATGGTGCCATCTGTAATCGGCAGTTCATAGGTTTTGCCTGTCCGGTTATCAGTGACAGTGAGGCTTTCCTGGCTCATAATTGAAATTCCTTTGAAGTGATATTTGATTTCCTCGTATGAAAATACGATGGAAGCATCATTGCTCCAATCATTTAGATGCAGTGTCTATTGTACACGTTACCGGCAAGAGGCACAAGCGAAATCGAACGTGGTCGGTGATGCGTGGTGCGTTCAGCGGCCACACTGCACCTAACACCTACCACGTCAAAGCGTAAGAAGCATATGATTGTTCAACACTGTGTTATGACGAAGGACGAGCTGATTCCTGCTTATATCAGGGCGCCCAGGCCCCACAACAGCAGCAGGCTCACTCCGACGCCAATCACCCAGCCGGCAAGTACATCGCCCAGATAGTGGATACCTAAGGCTACACGGGCCAGGATGCAGGCAATCGAAACAAAGCAGAAGAGTCCGGCCAGGGGCGGAAACACCCATGCTCCCAACACGGGCAACGTGCCCATGCGCGTGGCGTGCCCGCTGGGAAAGGCGTGGCGGTCGTAGGTCTTGCTGTAAAAGCCATCGATCTGTGAAGGGCGTGGGCGTTTGAGCGTGAACTTAATGCTGTAAGTCACGACGGCGGCCACGAGCGAAGCACCCACCCATAGCAAAATCCGCCAGCGTGTCGGGGGTGCAAAATACAGGGCCCCTGCCAGCCACAACACCAGCCAGATGGGGCCATCACCCCAATGTGCGACCACAGATGCCAGGTGCTTCCAAGCCGGTTTATCATCCACCCGCAGACGGTTGCTCCATCGCCGATCCCAGGCATCCCAGCGCCCTAACAACGTCCTCATGCCGGCCTCCGTTCTGCCAGCACTTGCTGCGCTATCGCCAACTGATGGGGTTTATCCACATCCATCCCCAGATCGGCATAGGGAGAAAGCACGCCCCGGCCCTCACAGTTCAATAACCGTGAGCCTACTTGCTCTAAATCATGCAGTGAAAGCTGATGGAACAAGAATTTAAGGATCGTTTTGATCCCCGTCAGGCGAATCTGCTGGAAAGCGTTCTTACGCCGTGCCAGCAATTCCCGCACCAAAACTTGGTTGTTCCTGGCGACAGCCGCTCGTACAAAAAACAGGTCACCACCACAAATGCGTCCTTCCTTCAGACGCACGTACGAGCGTCCGGCGCCTGCATACTGCGCTTCCATTACCTGCTCCTCGACAATCGCATAAAACACATCGCCAGACATGGATTCGCACTGCCCCACAAACCAATCGACCGTTTGCGGCTGCAAAAGGGGCACATCGGCCGATACGGTGAGCACGAATTCATTATCGGGCCGCAAAGCCTGTGCCGCCTCAATTCCCACCAGGACATTGTCGAAATGGTCTCTTTGATTGGGCAGGCATTGCACATCGGGCCCCAAATCAACCCCCAGGGCTGGATCCATCCCCACCACCACCATGCCCTCCACCCGCGGGCTCCGGCGTAAAGCATCCAGCGTCCAATCGATCATGTGTCTGCCCGCAATCGGCAGCAAAACTTTATGTTGGACGCCATGCGCAGCCGCCAGGGGATCTGGGTGATCATTGGAGTATCCGGCCAAAACAACGGCAGCATAACTTTTCATAATGGGCCTCATCCGGGTGAAGTGGAGTGGAAATGATTTTGCCACGAGTACTGCCCGATCAGCAAACAAAACAGATCAGCCCCGGCGCATCATATCCACGCATATCTTCTCACCCTTCCCTTTTCTCTGCTGCCGGGCTGCGTTACAATCTAGCAAAGCTACCAAGCGAATTTGCAGGCTCAAATCGCTATCCATCTGAGCACTGACATGAAACGCCAACGAAGAGCCTGCCCTGAGATGCGGTTGAACCAAAACTCTCTGCGCCGGCTTCGGCAAATACGGCGCCACCTTCCCCATTGTAGGCTAATGTCCGACAAACTACGCATCCTCGTCATTCTCCCCACGTCGCCGCTCCCCATCTTTAGCGGTGGCCGCCAGCGCATGTACCAGGTCTTGCAGCGCCTGGCCGCCCGCCACCGCATCACTGTGGTGAGTTTTTGGCGGGATGCAGAAGCGCGTGCGGGTTTAGCGCAGTTGGCCGAGACATTGCCCGTCAGAGTCGTGCCCGTCCCCTTTGCCCGGATGCGCCCCCACCGGCAACTCCCCTCTGTGCTGGGGCGGCGCCTGTGGGGCAAGCTGCGGCGCTGGCCCGATGATATCGCTATCTGGTGGCAACCGGCCATGCAACAAACATTGCGGCAGTTATCGGCCCGCCAATCCTTTGATCTGGTGCAGGTGGAATGGCCCTATCTCGCCCCGTATGCACTCTCCATTCCCCAACTGCCCAACATCCTTATCACCCACGACATCTTCAGTGTGGCCACGGCCCGCCGGGCCAGCCTGGCGGCGGGCCGGACGCGCAAACGGCTACAACGACAGGCCCGGCTGTGGCAAGCGTACGAATCGATTCTTTATGCCCGCTGTGGCCTTGTGGCCGCCATGTCGCCCGTCGATGCCGACATCATCAGCCAACGTGCACCTGGCGCCCGCGTCGTCATCCTGCCCAATGGCGTCGATACCCGGGCCCTGCGGTTGCAGCCGGTGCGGGCACAGGTGCAGCGCCTGCTCTTTGTGGGTTCTCCCACCCACGCCCCCAATATCGACGCCGCCTGCTGGCTGCTGCAGGATATCTGGCCCGAGCTGTTCCGGCGCCACCCCCACCTGCGCCTGGACTTGATCAATCTGGACCATCCCCGCGTGCGCGCCTGCATGCAGCCGGGCGTGGAGCTTTATGGCCGCCAACCGGCCCTGACTCCCCACTATGCCCGCTCCGACATCGCCCTTGTCCCCCTGCGCGCCGGATCGGGCACCCGGTTGAAGATACTCGAAGCCTTCGCCGCCGGGTTGCCTGTCGTCAGTACCGCGGTCGGGTACGAAGGCCTGATGGTGGAGCCGGGCCAGCATCTGTTGCAGGCTGAAAGCGCGGCTGATTTCATTGCCCGTGTCGAAACGCTGCTCGCCGATAGGCCCCTGCGGCAGGCGTTGACGCAAAATGCCCGCCACTTGGTGGAACAGAAGTATGATTGGCAGCAGATAACGTGTCAGTATGAGAGGGCGTATCAGCAATTATTGCGGGTCTCCGTGTGAGGTACTGCCCCACCCCCGCCTCGGCCCTCGGCACCCCCGACAGCAAGTTCGGTGCCAACGACTTCTTCCCCTCCTCAGGCCAGGCATCCTGAGCACAGCCGAATGAACGCCAAGCTTTTTTCCTTCCCCCCTTTGCGTCCTTTGCGACTTTGCGAGAGCTATTTACGGAACAGTGTATTGCCAAAACGTCGGCCTTACTGTATGCTTGCCCCCGTGAATCCTCAATCCGTGCCCCCTCTTCACCCTCCCCAGCGACTTCGTCGCGTGATCACCTTACTTTCCCTGCCCCTGCTGCTGGGTGGCTTTTGGCTGGGGGGGCAAGAGGGCGTTCTGGGGGCAGCCAATCATGTGGGCTATGCCGTGTGTCATCAGATCACGGTGCGTTCGTATGTTTTTGGCGATATGCAACTGCCGCTGTGCGCCCGCTGCACCGGGCAATATCTGGGGGTCTTCAGCGGTTTCATGCTTGCCTGGCGGTGGGGCCGGTTGCGTGCTGGTGGATTCCCGCCGATGCGTTATCTGCTGATGTTGGCGGCGTTTTTGGGGGCGTGGGGATTCGATGGCTTCAACTCGTACATATCCTTGCTGTTGGGGCACCCATGGCTGTATCAGCCCCACAACATCCTGCGCCTGATCACGGGCATGATGCAGGGCTATGCCGTTAGCTTTTTGCTGATCCCTTATTTCAATCAGGTTTTTTGGGCGGAATCTCGGCCAGAACCGGTCTTGCAGCGAAGTGTCGAGGTTGTACAAATGGGCGTTTTGGGCGGGCTTGTGGTGCTGGCCGTCGCCAGCCGTTGGCCACCACTGTTTTATCCCCTGGCCATCCTCTCCAGCGGCGCGGCTTTCATGATGTTGAGTATTGTGGGCCTGTTGCTTTTCCTACTTTTCCTACGCGAAGAGAACAAAAATCATTCCTGGCGAGACTTTTTGAGCCTGCTGGCTCCGGGGATGGTGTTTGCCGCCCTGCTCATCGGCGCCATCGATCTGGCCCGCGGCACTGCCGAGGCTGCCCTGGGCTGGCAACTCCCTGGCAGATAGCGACTTCGCAACCCGGAACCGGCCATCTGCGTATACATGACTGGACACTGGCGTTTTGTTTTGCCACGGATTCCACAGATTTTCACGGAAAAGAAAGGAAAACATGGCTCTTTTGGATCATGTGTCATTTTCGCCAGACTCCAGTACATGATAAGAGCACCTCGGCCTGTATTTCATGCTGCAGATGCTTACGCACACATCTCATTTGGGGATTGTGAGCGCTGGGCTTGTCTGCTATAATGAAGCCCGATAAAAACGTGCCTGCATACTCTGAAGCAGGCATGTCAGACCGTGCGAACTGCGCTTGCCAGTCATCCCACTCTCTTCGCTTCCCTCATCCAGGAGGAACCATGGACATCGGCAAATCTATTTCATTTGTGTTTGAAGATAAGCAGTGGCTACCCAAAATTCTCATTGGCGGGCTCGTTCTATTCGGGACCATCCTTTTATCGTGGACCGTGATTGGTCTGATAATCGGGATAGGATTACTTTTGGGCTACGCACTGGAGGTGCTGCAAAACGTCCGCCGTGGGCAGGCCCAACCTTTGCCCGAATGGGACGAATGGGGAGACAAAGCTGTTAAAGGCATCAAGCTATTAGTGGTCTATTTCGTTTGGTCGTTGCCCCTCCTCTTGTTTGCTGTGCCCAGCACCCTGGTCAGTTTCCTGGGCAACGGGAATAATACCGGCGCTGTCATCTCTCTGCTGATGTTCTGTCTCAGTTGTTTGATGTTCCTGTATGGTATCCTGTTGACCGTGCTCATGCCTGCCATCACCATTAAGTTCGCCGAAAACGAAAGCATCGCCGACGGCTTTGCTTTCTCCGACATCTTCCGATTCACCCGCGAAAATATCGGCGACATTATCATCGTCGTGCTGGTGCTGTGGGCAGTACAGATCATCGCCGGCATTGTCGGCACCATCCTCTGTCTGATCGGCCTGTTGTTTACCGGTTTTTGGAGCTATCTCGTGCAGGCACATCTGTTCGGCCAGATTGGCCTGGACAAGCGCCCCACGTACGCAGACGAAGACACCCCCTATGACGTCTCTCCCCAAAACGTCATGCCTGGCGTGGGCGAACTGATGGAAGAAGTGGGTTCGGGCGCCGAAGATGCCGTCGTCGAAGTCCATGATTTGGGTGACAGCGTGCTCGAAACCGGCATCGGTGCAACGGACACCGTTGTCGATCAGTCGGCCGAAGTCGCCAGCAAAGATGTTTTTGAGACATTGCCTGATGACTCCGAACAGACCTCATAAGCCCACCCGGCAGCACTGAGCCCCGGCGACGTATTATTTGCTAACGATCATTGCCTCAGACCCCGCATGTCAACAACGGCCTGCGGGGTCTGAGCTTACATAAACCTATCCTTGCAGGAGGCAGCATGAGTACTTCCGAATCGACACTCACCGCCTTTGATGGCACGTCCTTATTCGTCCGTAAATGGACCCCGTCTACCGAGCCTCAGGCCTTGCTCGTGATCGTGCACGGTCTGGGCGAACATGCTGGCCGCTACCCCCATGTCGTTACCGCCTTCAACCAACAGGGCTACGTGGTTTGGGGAGACGACCACCGCGGTTTTGGCCGGTCGGGTGGCAAACGCGGCGACTTCAATGCCTTCTCAGATGTCCTCACTGATCTCGATCAGGTGGTGGATGCGGCCCAGGCGCAGTACCCGCATTTACCCATCTTTCTTTATGCGCATAGTTTGGGGGGGATGTATGCCACGCATTACCTGGCTCAGCACGAAGACAAAATCACGGCGGCAGTCATCTCCGCACCGGGGTATGGCGCCGGGCCAGACTTCAGCCAGGCCAAGCTGTTATTAGCGCGGGTGCTGGCCAAAGTGGCGCCCGGGCTCAGTATGCAAACCGCCGGCGCCGATGATCCCTTCACGCTCAGCCACGATCCCGAAGCAGAGCAATCCTACCGGGACGACAAACTCTACCATCACACTGTCACCATGCGCTTTGCTTACACCAACGTGTGTAAAGCCAACGAGGCCAAAAACCTGCTGGCCCATCTGCACCTGCCCATCCTCGTCCTGCTGGGCGCCGAAGACAGCACCATCAACCGGGATGCCGTGGAGGAAGCCGTGGCGGGGGCCGGGAAGAACGTGGAATTCCGCATCTATCCCGGCAGCTATCATGAGCTGCACAACGAAATCCCCGCTATTCGCCAGCGGGTACTGGCCGAAACCCTGGCCTGGTTGCAGCCCCTCATCACCCAAAGCGCGGCAAGCCCCCGCACATGAGCCAGCCGCAGCAGGACCTTGTGCAGCGGCAGTTCGGTGCCAACGCCGAACGCTACGTGCAGTCGGCAGTACATGCTCAGGGGCACAGTTTGGCGCTCATGGTCGAAATGGCCGCACCCCGTCGCGACTGGCTGGCGCTGGATGTGGCGCCGGGCGGAGGCCATTCGGCCCTGGCAATCGCCGCCCACGTGCAAACTGTGTTCGCCATTGACATCACAGCCAACATGCTGCGGGCGGCACGTCGCTATGCCCGACATGTGGGTCAAAGCAATATCGTGTGGGTGCAGGGGGACGGCGGGCAACAGCCCTTTGCTGCTGATACATTCGACCTCATCACCTGTCGCGTTGCCCTGCATCATTTTGTCGATGCGGCGGCTGCCCTGCGCCAGTGGGCACGGGTGCTGAAGCCGTCCGGTCGTCTGGTGCTGGTGGATAACGTCGGTGCGGAAGATGCCGCCGCCGAAGCCTATGTCAATCAGTTTGAACAATTGCGAGACCCATCGCATGTGTGGATGCACCCCCTACCCCGATTGCTATCGTATGTAAGAAGGGCTGGTTTCGAGATTGCCCGGGTCGAGCGCCTGCTCAAGCCCATGAAGTTTGTTCCCTGGATGGAACGCATGCAGGTCGATGTCCCCACACAGGAGCAGCTCACTGCCATGTTGTGGGATAGCACCGGACCCGCGCGTCGCTTTTTGAACCCGCAAATCGTCGCCAGCGAGACCACTTTTAGCCTGCACGAAGCCGTGATCGCTGCCAGGTTGCGGCCCGCCTGAAGGCTGAGAGATGGGCGCATTGTCATGTTGGTAAGCGATGGCTGTCCCGTCCCCTCTGATACGTAACAGACCTATCCCTTTTTCCCGCCTTAAGGAGCGTTCCGATGCGATTACAATTTTGGGGAGCTGCCCGTACAGTGACAGGCTCGATGCACTTGCTGGAGGTCAATGACCGTAAGATACTGCTGGATTGTGGCTTGTTTCAGGGAAGACGGGCGCTCAGTTACGATAGAAACCTCAATTTCCCCTTCGATCCTGCCGAAATCGATCTCTTGGTGTTGTCTCACGCTCATATCGACCATGCCGGCAACATCCCCAATCTGATCAAGCAAGGATTCCGCGGCAACATTTATTGTACGCCTGCCACACGCGATCTTTCGGCCGCTATGTTGCCAGATAGCGGCCGCATTCAGGAATCGGATATCGCCTATCTGAATAAAAAGCGCAGTCGCAAAGGCGAGCCGCCGGTGCAGCCCCTGTATACGATGACCGATGCCGTGGACAGTCTGCAATACTTTGTCAGCCTGCCCTACTGGCGACACTTACCCATTGCCCCCGGCGTCACCCTCACATTTCATGATGCCGGGCATATTCTGGGCAGCGCCATCGTCGTGCTCGATATCGACGAAGACGGGCAGCAAAAGCGGCTGGTTTTCTCGGGCGATTTGGGGCGCCAGGGCATGGCCATCTTACGCGACCCCGAATTCATCGACCGTGCCGACTATGTGATTATGGAAAGCACTTACGGTGCAAGAGATCATGAGTCATTGGGCGAAGCCAGCAAAAAACTGCGGGAAGTTGTGAACCGTGTCTGCGGGCGTAACGGTGGCAAGGTGCTGGTGCCCTCTTTTGCGGTCGGGCGCACCCAGGAGCTGGTATACACCTTGCATCAACTCAGGGATGCCCATAAAATTCCGTCACTTCCTGTTTTCGTCGACTCACCCCTGGCAGTCAACGTCACCGAGGTCTTTCGTCTGCACCCCGACTCCTACAACGCCGATATTCGCGAATTCATGGCCGAAGACAAGCATCATAGTCCCTTTGGTTTTGAAGAGCTGACCTATGTACGCAAAGTTGCGGATTCGAAAGAGCTGAACTTTTTGCGCGAGCCCGCCATGATCATCTCAGCTTCGGGCATGTGCGAGGGTGGCCGCATCCTGCATCATCTTAAAAACAATATCGAAGATCCCCAGACTACGATCCTGTTTGTCGGCTTCCAGGCCGAGAATACGCTGGGTCGGCGTATTCTGGACGGCCAATCGCCGGTGAAGATCTTTGGCGAAGAATACGAAGTACGCGCTCAGGTGGAACGCATCGAAGGCTATAGTGCCCACGCCGACCGCACAGGACTCAAGACATGGGCCCTGCATTTTGACCGTCAGCAACTCAAAAAGCTCTTTCTGGTGCACGGCGAGTTGAAGGCGGCGGCGGCGTTATCAGTATCGCTGGAAGGCGCCGGTTTAGAACATGTGACGATTCCTGAACGCGGGCAGGCTTTTGATCTCAACTAATCCGGCCAGGCCACGAGGGCGTCAATAAAGCGCCGGTTTTGCCGCTTAACCCGCCGCATCACGGATGCGGCTAACGCTTTCGTGAGCAGCGGTGAGGCGGGGGGCTAAAAAACGGCGCCGGGTGAACCCGGCTTGGTCGTGGGGCGCGATTCATTTGCCAAATGCCGCGGACGCGCCGCCTGGAGCAGGGCTTTTCGTGTGCCAAGAGAGGGCGAGCAATTTCGGCAAGATTGCGCTGTGGCAAAGATGCTTTTGCGAT
>JAADGC010000251.1 GCA_013152585.1 Chloroflexota bacterium | reverse complement strand
AGGCTGGCCGCTGTATATTACCTGCCTCAGCGTTCAAGGCGCGGCCGCAGTGTGCTGGCGTTTGCAGAATAGAGCGGCATAGAAATGAGTTTTTGATCAGCGCGCAGGATAAATCATAAGCGTTATGTCAACATTAAGGCACTCAATCAACTACACACTAGATATGTTATGTAACTTTCATGACTGTAATTTTACATAATGACACACATACTTGACGTAAATCATGAAATCATGCCCGCAGACTGGGTTCAAAGCCCAGAATGCTGGTTTTAGCGTTCGGTGGCTTCTCGCAGCCACTATGACCTCCCACACGTCGGTTGCCGCTACGCCTTCGCCGTCTCACCCATCCCGCTGCCCAAAGGAGAGGCTGGATGGCCCGATTTGTATCCCCTATCGCTGTTCCATTGTCTTTGAAAGCATCTACTTTTATGTCAAGTAAAAAAGATCTCCCCTCCTGGCTGTTTTTCTTACTGGGAGGATTGTTCGCTCTGCTGTTGTTCGCCTTTGGCGCTGGCTCGGCCTGGCTGTATCTCAGCCAGGCGTCTGCACTCAACCCGGCCGGTATCTCGTCCCCTCCCCCACTGCTCACCGATGTCTTCGGCGAAGCCTGGCAGGTGATCGAGCAGGACTTTTACGGTGAGATACCGACGCCGACAGAACGCACCTACGGCGCCATCAGAGGCAGTCTGGCCACGCTCGATGATCCGCACACCTATTTCATCGAGCCGGAGCCTGCCGGGCGCGAGCAAGAGCAGTTGCAGGGCCATTTTGGCGGCATTGGCGCCTATCTGGAAGCAAGCCCGCAGGGACGTATTATCCTGCATCCCATGGTGGGCCGGCCCGCAGCCGAGGCTGGCATCGAGGATGGCGACATGCTCATCGCTATCGATGGTGCGCAGCTTCCCATCCCGGCCGATCTTGAGCAGGTGACAGACAGGGTGCGGGGAGCGGTGGATTCTGTGGTGCGGTTGCAGGTTCTGCGGGCGGGAAAAGTGCTCACGTTCGAGGTCACCCGGCGCCAGATCGAGCTGCCTTCGGTTTCCTGGCGCTATTTAGAGGCAGAACCCGGTCTGCTGCTGATTCGCATCGAGCGTTTCAGTGAGTTGACCCAGGATGAATTCGCCCAGGCTCTGCAACAGGCCTCTGCCCAGCAGCCTCCCACCGCCGTCATCCTCGACCTGCGTGGCAATCCCGGCGGTCTGCTAACCGCTGCTTTGGCGATCAGCGATGATATGATCGATAATGGACTCCTGCTGATCGAGCGCCATGCCGACGGTACGGAGCAGCGTTATCAGGCCAGCGCAGATAGCTTGCTCGATCCATCCCTGACAGTGCTCGTCTTGATGGACGGCGGCACCGCCAGCGCCGCCGAGATCGTAGCCGGTGCCCTGCAAGACCATCGCCGAGCGACCTTGATCGGCCAGACCAGCTATGGCAAGGGCTCCATCCAGCGGGTTCATCGTCTTTCCGATCAAAGCGCCATCCATGTCACCTTTGCCCGCTGGTTCACCCCCAACGATCATCAAATCGATGGCATTGGCCTGCAACCCGACATCCCCATCGATCCCGATCAGGCGTCTGACAAGGACGTCTTCCTGAGCGCAGCCATCGACTATCTCCACCAATCCCCCACACCATAACATTATGTCTAATCAAAATTCCTCCACGAAAATCCTTATCGCCATCATCCTGGCCCTGATTCTGGCTGCCCTGCTCTGCGTTGCTGGATTTGGGCTGGGCTTTGCCACGGGCCGCTGGGCGGCCTCGCGCACGGTCGAGGCCAGCGCTTTGCCCCGGCTCGTTGCCCCCACTGACACCCCGCTCCAGACGGCGCCGGCAGGCATGAAAACCATCCCGGCGCCGGACAATTTCGACATCTTCTGGGAGGCTGTGCAGCACCTGCAGGATGGGTTTGCCGGGCCGGTGCCGGCTGGCGCCGAACTTACCACGGCTGCCATCACCGGCCTGCAGGATGCCGTGGGCGATTGCACGACACCTGCTTCCCCCATCATCCAAATCAACCCGCCCCGTGCCCCCCACAAAGCGCCGAAGGACTTTGATCGCTACTGGAAGGCCGTCGACGAGATGTATCAGCGCTGTGGCGCCGACATGCCTTCCCCCGACGACCTGGTCTATGTCACGGTGAACGGCATCATCGACCAACTGGGCGATCACTACACCATCCTCATGCCGCCTCACGTTGCCGAAAGCTTTCGCATCAGCCTCGACAGCAGCTTCGAAGGCATCGGGGCTATTGTGCGGCCGGTCGACAAAGAGCGGGGCACCGGGGTGGTCATTGCCCATCCCTATCCCGGTTCACCCGCCGAGGTAGCCGGATTGCGCCCGGGCGATACCGTGGTGGCTGTGGATGGTACGGATGTCAGGGATATGAGCCTGGATGAGGCAGTGCTGCTGATCCGGGGCCCGGCCGGCTCCGATGTGGTGCTGAGCGTGCGCCGTGACCAACAAGCCCCCTACGATGTCACCGTGACCCGTGACCGCATCAACATTCCCATTTTGACCAGCGAAATTCGCCCCGACAACCTGCTGTACATCCAGTTGGCCGATTTCTCTCCCCGTGCTACGTCCGAGATGCGCAAAGCGCTGCAGGGCGGGCTTGATGCTGGGGTGCAGGGCATTATCCTCGATCTGCGGGGAAATCCCGGGGGCAGGCTGGATGTGTCTATCGCTGTGGCCAGCCTGTTCATCAAGGACGGCCTCATCGTTTCCGAATCCGGGAATTACAACCAGGAGCACAAAGCCACCGGCAAAGCCCTGGTCACCGATCTCCCCCTGGCAGTGCTCGTCAATGGTGGCAGCGCCAGCGCCTCCGAAATCGTCGCCGGTGCCATTCAGGACCACCAACGAGGCGTCCTGATCGGCGAGCAGACCTTTGGCAAAGGCTCGGTACAATCCATCTATAATCTATCCAACGGCTCCATGCTCAAGGTCACCGTAGCTCATTGGTACACTCCCAACGGTCGTCTGATCGACGGCGACGGTCTCACCCCCGACATCGTCGTCCCCTTCCCCGATCCCTCGCCCGATGCCCCTGACGTTCAGTTGCAGGCGGCAGTTGACTATCTTTTGCAAAAAACGAACTCGCCATGAGTCCACCAGAAAAAACATCCGGCATTAAGGTGCTTGCCAGCAACAAAAAGGCCTATCACGATTATCACATTCTCGACACGGTGGAAGCCGGCATGGTGCTCACGGGCACGGAGATAAAATCCGCGCGCCTGGGGCGGGTGAATTTACGTGACGCTTATGTGCTGATTCGAAACGGCGAAGCCTGGCTGCTCAGCGCCCACATTGCCCCCTACACCCACGGCAATCGTGAGAATCACGAACCCCGCCGCGAACGCAAACTTTTGCTGCACCGTCGCCAGATCAATCGCCTGGTCGGCAAGGTGAATGAACGCGGCTATACCATTGTGCCCCTGCGCATGTATCTGCGCCACAACCGGGCCAAGATCGAAATCGCTCTGGTGCGCGGGAAGCGGGAATATGACAAACGCCAGGCGATCGCCAAACGCGATGCCGAGCGTGACCTACAGCGTAGTCTCAAACACTACGACTGAAAGCATCTTACGTGATGCGTGCTACGTCTCACACCCGCTGAAACCAGCGCGGGGAAGGTCGGGCGCGTCCGTGCATCCATAATTGGTAGGTGATCTGCATGTGGCCGAGATGGAGTGCCGTGTGATCGATCACATGCAAAAGGCTCCAGCGCACCGACACCGTGTGTCCGTGCACCTCCCGCGTCTCATCCAGCACAGCAGGCGGCAGCGCCGTGAGGATGCCGTGGGTTTCGGTGGCAACGTCATGCAAGCGTTGCTGCAGGACGCTGCCATCCTCGACGACCAGGGCAAACTCAGCCTCCCGGTCGCGGCTGGCTGGCTGCCGGGCGATGACTTCTGCCACCCAGAAGTGCTCGGCGCCGGCAATGTGGGCGCTGAGCACGGCCAACGAGTTGGTTGCGTGCTCGTCCACCTGGGGCAGTGGGCGCCAATTCAGGACGACGGCAGGGAGATCGCTGATAAGATCGTTTACTTGCGTTCGCAAATCCGCGATCATGTGCAGATAATGGCTCAGTTCGGGGTGCATGAGAAATTCCGGCGTCTAGATGGAGGTGCGGCTTTCACGATCGTAATTAAGGCCCAGGAAAGCAGGCGTACGCAGGCGCTTGTAGGTCAATAGCATCACAAAGATCGTGGCGAGATAGGGGATCATGCGTAAAAATTGATAGGGAAGGCCTACGCCTAACACCTGGGCGCGCAGGGCCAGGATCTCGACGCCGGCGAAGAAGAGGGAGCCTACGAAAATGAGATGGGGTGACCATCCTCCCAAAAAGGTGAGGGCAATCGCCAGCCACCCGCGCCCATTGACAATGCCATCGGTGTAGGAGCCTGTGTAAACCATGGGCAGATAGGCGCCAGCCAAGGCCATCAACATGCCGGCCACAATGGCGGTGATGTAGCGGCTGCGTGCTACCGGCACGCCCACGCTATCCGCCGCTTTTGGGTTTTCACCAACTGCCCGCAGGCTGAGTCCCCAACTGGTGTAGTAGAGAAAATAGATGAGAAAAAGGGAAAGAAGGATGCTGAAATAAACCATGAGATTCTGCCGAAACAGGATCGGGCCCAGGATGGGAATCTGGCTGAGGAGGGGAATTGGAACGGCTTTCAGGGTGGGGATGATGGGCGGCTGCAGGGTAACGCCTACCACTAATTTGAAAAAAAGATTGGACAATCCCAACCCCAGGAAGAAAATGGCGAGGCCGATCACGAACTGATCGAGTTTGAGGGTGGTGGTGAAATAAGCCAATGCCAGGCCAGCGATTGCCCCTGATAACGCAGCCAACAATAGGCCGATCAGCAGGCTACCGCTGAGAAAAGCGCCCAGGAAGCCCACAGACGCTCCCACCAACATGACGCCCTCTTGCGAAACAATGAAGAGGCCGGTCTGTCCGGCCAGCATGGTGCCCTGGCTGGCGAGGATGTAGGGCACGATGGCTAACATCACCAGGCTGGCAAACTGAACGAATTGAGAGTTTTGCATATGATTTTTCCATCGATGGAAGGTTAGCGCCGACGCACAACATCGGACAGGAGAACGAAGAGGAGTATGAATGCTTCGACAATGAAAACCATTTCCCCCGGGATCATCAACGTGCGCTGCATGGCGCTGGCCCCCACTTCCAAGACTGCAATGAAGAAGGCGACGAAGGGCACGGCCAGATGATTCCCCTTGGCTATCAGGCCGATGATCAGCCCCAGCAGGAGAAAGTTGGACTGGATGCCGGCGATCAGGCGATGATGCACTCCGGCCACTTCGATGGCGCCGGAAAGGCCGGCGATGGCGCCGCCCAACAGCAAGGAGAGAAAGAAGATATTACGAACATTGATGCCGTAGACGCGGGAAGCGCGTGCATTGGCGCCGGTGGCGACCAGTTCATAACCGGCTGACGTGTGATCGGTGTAGAAATAGACCAGGATGGCGATGAAAATGGCTATCAACAAACCGGCATGGAGCGGCGGCTGCTGAATCAACCGCGGCAGAAAGCCACCGGCGCCGATGGGTATAGTGGTAGGATGTCCGGCTACGGGGTCGGGCCAGATATTGGTGGCAACATAGTCGATGAGTTCAAAGGCGACAAAATTCATCAACACGGTGGTGAGAATTTCGTTGATACTAAAGCGATAGAGAAGCCATGCCGGCAGCAATATCCACAGCGCCCCCATCACGATGCCCCCCAGAAGCACCAGGGGCAGCAACAAGGGCGCGGGCCACCCTGCCAGCATGATGCCTACCGTTGTGGCGCCAATAGCCCCGGCAATCAGTTGTCCTTCCCCCCCAATGTTGAATTTCCCTGCCGCCAAAGGGATCGTGAAAGCCAGCGCCTGCAAAACCAGTGGTACAAATTTGATCAGGGTCTGAATAATGCCGTTGGGCGTGCGGAATGATGTAAAAAGGATGGTGGCGTAAGCTCTGGGAACATTGAATCCCATGACTGCCAGGACGATGCCGGCGGCAGCAAAGGAAGCTATGACCGCCACGATGTAAGGCACCAGGGCTTGAAACACAGAACCGAGGCCCTGACGACGCAATACAACACTTTGCTCAGACATGATTATAAACTCCGCTCATCATGCGACCGATTTCATATTTATCAAAATCCTTCTGCTGTAGATGCCCGACGAGTGCCCCCCGGTAGAGGACGGCGATGCGGTCGGACAGAAGCATCAATTCATCCAGATCGTCGGAGACCAGCAAAACGGCCAGACCTTCTTGCCGTCGTTGGCGGATTTGCCTGTAGATTTGCTCGACGGTGGGGATGTCGAGGCCACTGGTGGGATTATGGAGGATCAGCAACTGGATGGGTTGTGCCAGAGCCCGGGCCAAAATCAGGCGCTGAAGGTTCCCCCCGGAGAGATTACCGGCCTGTTGCCCGGCCCCTTGCGTTTGGATGTGATACTCTGCGATGAGATGCTGGGCATGTTGGGTAATGATGGGCCATTTGAGAATACCGTGCTGGCTGTAAGGAGGGCGGTCGTGTACGCCCAGAATGGAATTTTGGGCGATGGTCGCAGTCGGTAAGATGCCATCCTGGACCCGATCTTCCGGCACATAGGCTATCCCCCGGCGCAAGCGATCCCGAGTGCTGCAATGCCCTAACTCTTCGTTCTGGAAACGAATCTGACCCCTGTCCGCCGTACGAATTCCCAACACTGCCTCCAGCAATTCCTGTTGGCCATTGCCGGCGACGCCGGCAATCCCCACTATCTCCCCCGCATGAACCTGAAGGGAAACATCATCTACTTGAGGGGTATTGCTTTCGGCGGTGAGGGTCAGGCCCTGTACGTCAAGCACGGGGGGGCCGGTGCGGGAGGATGAGCTTTCTTGTGGCGCCGTAGCGGCAAACAGGATGCTTTCATCCAGGTCGATGTCACTCCCCACCATGGTACGCACAATCAGTTCTTCGCTTACTTGGGTGCGGGGCAGGGTCAGTTGATGTTCGCCCGCGCGCAGTACCGAGATCGTATCGCAGACCTGCATCACTTCGCGCAGCTTGTGCGTGATGAAGACCACGCTCATGCCTTCGGCCACCATGCGCTGCAAAGACTCGAAAAGCGAGTCAACTTCCTGGGGCGTCAGATTGGTGGTGGGTTCATCGAGGATCAGGACATCGACGCCGCGGTAGAGGGCTTTGAGTATTTCTACGCGCTGGCGCACGCCCATGGGCAAATCGATAATGTGGGCATTCGGATCGGCCTCCAGACCAAAGCGTTGGCAAAGGTCCTGGATGCGCTCTGTGGCCCTGGTCAGATTCAGGGTAGGACGATTGTGCAGGCGGGAGCCCAGAACGATGTTCTGGACGACGGTGAAGTGAGGCACCTGCAAGAAATGCTGGTGCACCATGCCGATGCCATGATGGATGGCGTCACGAGGGGACTGAATGTGGATTGTTTGGCCCCGGAGTATGACCTGGCCGGCGTTTGGTTTATATAAGCCAAACAGAACATTCATCAACGTGGTCTTGCCGGCGCCATTTCCCCCCAGCAGCCCGTGAATCTCGCGATGCTGGATGGTCAGGTTGACGTCTTTGAGGGCGAGAAGTGGCCCAAAAGATTTACTGATCCCTTGCAGTTGTAAGAGTGGCGGTGATACTTGTTTCATCGTGTTTCACTGCGTTAACGAGCAATAAAGCGACCCCCACGTGAGCCGCAGGGGTCGCCTTGAGAGATGCGCTGTTATTTGATGGCCTCGATATTCTTTTTGACTATGATCTTACCGCTGGCCAAATCGCTGGTAATGCTCTTGATCTTGGCACTGATATCCGCACTGACGTGTTGAGGTTCCTGCAGGGAGACGCCGGTGTCAAATCCCAGTGGGTAGTAACCGCCAGTCTGCCCATCCATGATGTTGCGGACAATGGCCCGCAACGGTCCACCAAAATCATAAAGCAGTGATGTGAGGTAGTTGTCGGGGGCGAAATTGGATTTGTCGGTATATTTGGCCGTGACCCAAACGGTGTTGGGGCTGGCCGATTTAACCGCTTCGAATACGCCCAACATACCCAGGTTCAGGCTACCGGCAATGACATCAACCCCATCGGCAATCATGGCATCCGCCAGTTCCCGCGCCTTGGTGGGATCATTGAAGTTGCCAACCCAGACCGGTTTGAGCTCGACATCCAGGCCAAGATCGGAGATGGCCTGTTCCATCGCATGGACTTCGGCGTAGGAGAAGGGCAGGGTAAGGCCACCCAGATAGCCGATCTTGCCGGTTTGGGTCTGCATCGCCGCCAGGGCGCCGATGCCGTAAAATCCTACATGGAAATTGCGGTCGATGACCCAGACATTGGGGGGAGCATCTTTCGCCGGGGCATCTCCCTCGGCAATGAAATTGACGTCGGGAAATTCCTTGGCCAGTGTCAACGTTTGGCTGAAGAACTGCCCGCCGTGGGTGAATATGATGTTGTACCCATCCGCTATGTACTCTCGCATGACCCGTTCTACGTCGGGTACGGCGACGCTTTCGGAATAGGCGGTGTCAATGCCCGGGTCTTTTTGCAGGGAAGTGACGCCAATGTAAGCCAGGGTATTGTAGTCGGCATCGGTGATGACACCAGGGAAAATAGCGGCGAACTTGTAGGGCTTGGCGGTTTGGTCTCCCCCTGTCGTGGGTGCACTCGGCGGTGCAGCACACTGTGTGAGTACCAGGGTAAAGAGTAACAGCAGGACAATCGTGACGGAAAAACGTCTACGCATGAGACTATGCCTCCTTGAATAAAATGAGAGTGATGTGGATGAAGAAAAACGGTGATAAAAGATGAAGCCCTCCAAGGTGCTAGAGGGCAATCTCCCCTGTGTCATTGGCAGCGTGCGCTCTGCCATTAGGTGCTTCCATAGCTCGAGATCTGTACGAATGAAATTTGGGGCCACATCCGTCCGTCGATCGAATTCACCGTCTCACGGCGCCAAGACCCCGCAGGGTCTGCGCTGTGCAGCCTCACGATCGATGCAGATGACAAACGGCTTTTTTTCTTTTGCGGCGTCTCGGCGTTGAAATTTGACCGCAATCCAAAGTGCATGGCACGATAGCATAGTTTTAGTTGCCCGTCAATACCGTATTTGGTCGGTTACACAGAGTTTATCCGCGTTTTTCGTTATTATGTCCCTCTTCGGCCAGTGCGGCCAATGTCGGTCATCGCCGGTGCGGTGATCAAATTCGGGGCTAAAGGGCGTTCCGCCGTTGGAACGGCACACGGATTAGCAAGGCATTTTTTGATTTTTGACACGAATTACTCGAATTATGGCGAGATTCTTCGCTAAAATCGGTTTCATGATGACCGTTCCGTCGTCAAAGCCGGGGGCGTCATTCAGTCCTCCGGGAGGTGGCCAAAAACACTCGGTTGGGGCAAAAATGTCCCGGCCACCTCCCGGAGGACACGATAAGACCCCATGAGATGCGTTTGAACAGATATTATGTCGCCATTCGCCAGGCTCATGGGTCTCGCTGCCCAAAAATGGCGAGATTCTTCGCTGGAATTGGTTTCGTGATGACCGTTTCGGCGTCAAAGTACGTGTCTCTTTAATGTGTGTTGGCTGAAAAACCCGTTCAGAATGACAGGTAGCGGCTCAACATTCGAAATCC
>JAADGC010000115.1 GCA_013152585.1 Chloroflexota bacterium | reverse complement strand
ATCGATGCCGCGCACGGCTTCCACGCCCTTTTTTCCCCGGCCATAGGTTTTGGCCAGGCCTTTTGTCGAGATAATAATGTCGTTCATCAAAACGCTTCCTCGTCAGCCAGCAGTGATAGACCTGAATTCAGGTTACCACGGCGGCAGGGCACGAGGAAGCGCAATTAAGCGTGGAGGGAATAGGTAGAATTACCTGATTCCTTACCCCTCCCATTCATTCAGCCCGGTTGGCGAACCGCCACCAGGATCGCCTCGGCGCGGGAGTGGATCCCCAGCTTGGTGTACAGATTGGCCAGATGGCCTTCGACGGTGCGCACGCTGAGATAGAGCCGGGCGGCGATAGTTTTGTTGCTCAGCCCCTCGCCCAGCAGGGCCAGGATTTCCTGCTCGCGGCGTGTTAGGTCTCCCAGGGGGATGGCAGAAGAAGTGGGCGTCAGCTCCTGTTGTTGCAGGAAGGCCAGAGCCAGTGACGGGCTGAGGTATTGCTCGCCACGCGCCACCTGTCGGATGGCCACGCCCAGCGCGGCGGGCTCCTCGTCTTTGGCGAAAAGTCCCATCACGCCGGGCGGTAGCGTCAGGTACCGGGTGTCGTCCACCAGGGCAAGCACGACTGTTTCCGGGGCATGGGGCGGCGCCTCAGCCTGCGTCATCTGGCCGAGCAAGACGCGTGGTGGCGGCACAGCCGTTTCTGCCACAACAGCCAGCCCCGGCAGCGTCGCCACCAATGCCTCCAGCGCCACCCGGTCAATGGATGTGCGGCCACGTACGGCCACTGTCAGCACATGTGCATCCACCATGGGCATTGAGTACGCGCGTTCACTATTCCAGTTCCAGCCGCTTCAGCAGCAGGGCGTTGACTGCCACGATAAGGGAACTGCCGCTCATGGCGATGGCGCCGATTTCAGGCCGTAACGTGATCTGCAGGAAGGGGTACAGTACCCCTGCGGCGAGGGGGATGGCCAGCATGTTGTAAACCACTGCCCAGGCCAGGTTCTCTTTCATCTTACGGACGGTGGCACGGGAGATAGTGATGACCTTCAGCACGTCCAGGGGATCACTCTTCATCAGCACCACGTCAGCCGTCTCCACGGCTACGTCGGTGCCGGCGCCGATGGCAATGCCCACATCTGCCTGGGCCAGGGCCGGTGCGTCATTGATGCCATCTCCCACCATGGCCACGAATTTGCCCTGCCCCTGGAGTTCCTTGACTTTGTCCTGTTTCTGGTCCGGCAGCACCTCGGCGAAGACGGTCTCGATACCTAGCTCATTGGCCACCCGTTCGGCGGTGCCGCGGTTGTCGCCGGTGAGCATGGCTACCTGGACGCCCATGTCGCGTAAATTCGCGATGGCCTTGCGCGCCCCGGGGCGCACTGCATCGGCGATGGCAATAAGTCCGGCCAATTGACCGTCCACGGCCGCGAAAACCACGGTCTGCCCACCGCCTTCCAGCTCACTGGCCCGCTTCCCCAGGACGTCGAGAGATACAGTGCGATCTGCCATGAGTTTGCGGTTGCCCACCAGCAGCTCATGGCCATCCACAACGGCCTGCATGCCGTGGCCGGGAATGGAGTCGAACTTCTCGGCCGGGCTCAGTTCCAGCCCGCGCTCCTGGGCTGCCCGCACAATGGCCTGTGCCAGCAGGTGTTCGCTCCCCTGCTCGGCTGAGGCCACCAGGTGCAGCAGCTCGTTTTCATCCACGGGATTTCCGGCTGTCACCAGATTCACGACTTCCGGTTCACCCTTGGTCAGCGTGCCGGTTTTATCAAAAATGATAGCATTCAGCTTGGCCGGTTGTTCCAGGGCCGTGGCGTTTTTGTAGAGGATGCCATGCTGGGCGCCCAGCCCGGTGCCGACCATGACGGCGGTGGGGGTGGCCAGACCCAAAGCATCCGGGCAGGTGATGACTACCACGGTGATGGCCAGGGTCAGGGCGAACAGGATCGGCTGCCCGATAAGGAAATACCAGATAGCAAAGGTAATCAGGCCGCCGAATACGGCTACCAGCACCAGATAATGAGCTGCCTGATCGGCCAGACGTTGGGCCGGCGCCTTACTGTTCTGGGCGCTCTGCACCATCTGCACGATCTGGGCCAGGGCAGTGTCGGCCCCCACACGGGTGGCCCGGAATTTGAAACTCCCCGTCTTGTTGATGGTGGCCCCGATCACCTCGTCGCCCGCACGTTTCTTGAGCGGCACGCTCTCGCCGGTGATCATGCTCTCATCCACATCGGATTCGCCCTCGACAAGCACACCGTCGACCGGCACCTTATCGCCAGGCCGGATGATGACGATATCGCCCACCACGACTTCGCTGGTGGGAATCTCTACTTCCTGGCCATCTCGTTCCACGCTGGCCATGGGTGGCGCCAGGGTGAGTAGCTTCTGGATGGCCTGACCGGTGCCGCTGCGAGCTCGCATCTCCATCCAGTGGCCGAAGAGCACGAAGGTGACCAGCATGGCCGCAGCTTCATAAAACACTTCGCCCTTGAACAGAAACGTACCGGCCAGGCTGAAGATGTAACCCGTCAGCACACTGATGCTGACCAATACGGCCATGTTGAGGACACCATTCTTCAGGGCGCGATAGGCGCCGATGAAGAATGGCCAACCTCCGTAGAGCACCACCGGTGTCGCCAACAGAAAGGCAATGAAGTCGGGACTCACCCCCAGGGGGGTGGGTAACTCGAAGTTGAAGAGGCGGTAGAAGAGCGGCGAGTAAAGGAAGACGGGGATGGTGAGAATGAAGGCGACGAAGAAGCGGTTGCGCATGTCCCGCACCATGCCTTCCATGCTCGCACCCAGACCGTGGCCCATCTCATGAGCCATGGCCGTCTCCTCCCCGGCCATCCCTTCGGCTTCGCTCAGGGCAGGCTCGTGGCCGGCATGTTCGTCCATCGCCGGCATTGCCGCCTGCTCGGCATGCTCCATGGCCGGAGCCGCAGGCATGGCGTGGCCAGCATGGGCCGCGGCAGCCCCTGCGGGATCATCGAGTTTGCAAACGTGCTCGGGCAACGATTCGCCGGAACAATGGTAGCCACACTCGCCCACCAGGGCCTTGATCTCGGCCAGGCTGATGGCCGCTTCATCGTAGTGCACCGACGCAGTGCAGTTCAAATAATTCGCGTCCACGTGGTGGATGCCGGGGTGCTGGAGCAATTGTTTCTCCACCCCCCCGGTGTCCCCCACCGAGAGCATGCCATGGACACAGATGATGGCTTCTTTCATGGAAATAACCTCCTGAAGTTATAGATCGATTGAGTATAGACGCGGATAAAGAAATGGGGGCATGGTTCAGACCGGACGTGAGTTTGTCATGCGTTGATCGATGTGTAGCCGTTCTTGGAGGCTGTTCCGTTAAGGGTCCACTGGTCGCCCATGATTGGGATGGTGGTTTTCCACTGCAGCCGCTGGTGGATGGTGCGCTGGAGGGCCTGCGAGGAGGTCATTTCACCGTGAACGATAAACGTGCGGGTGGGAGGGCGTTGGAATGTGGTCAGCCAGCGCAGAAGCTCGTTCTCATCAGCATGCCCGCTGAGGGCATCCGCGCGGGCAATCTGTGCCCGGACGGGGATGTGTTCCCCGTGAATCTTGATCGTTTCCGCACCCTCCAGCAGAAGCCGCCCGCGGCTGCCCTCCGCCTGGTAGCCAACGAAGAGGACGATATTGCGCTTGTCGGGCAACCGCCATTTCAGGTGGTGCAGGATGCGTCCGCCGGTGCACATGCCGCTGGCCGAGAGGACTATTGCCGGGCCAGACATCTGATTGATCTGTTTTGATTCTTCGACGCTGGTCACGAAATGGGTAGCGTTGCAGCGCAGGGGACACTGGCGCTCATCCATCAGCAGGTTGACATCCAGGTTATGATCGTCCCCAAAGCGACAGTAGAGATGGCTGGCTTCTACCGCCATCGGGCTGTCTATGAAGACCGGCAGATCGGAGATGCGACCCTGGTCCTGCAGGCGGCGGATGTGGTATAGCACTTGCTGGGTGCGGCCGATGGCGAAGGCAGGGATCAGCAAGACGCCTCTTTGAGCTGTGACTGATCGGATCAGCTTTTCCAACACATCTCCGATGGGCGTTTCCTCGTGCAGTCGTCCGCCATAGGTAGACTCGACGATCAGATAATCGGCTTGCCACCCGGGGTGGGGGTCGGCCATCACCTCCTGCCCATAGCGTCCCAAATCGCCGGAGAAGACAACGGTACAGCCTCCTTCGAAGGTGGGGATTTCTGCCTGCAGCCAGGATGATCCCAGGATATGACCGGCTGGCCACCAAGTCACGACCAGTTGATCCAATTCAAGCGGCTTTCGGAAACTGACCGGGCGCAGGAGGGGCAGGGTCTGTTCCACATCGCGGCGGGTGTAGAGTGGCAAAGCCGGTTTGTGGCGGCTGAACCCTTTTTTATTGGCGTAGAGCGCATCCTGTTCTTGTAGGTGGGCGGAATCGGGTAGGAGGATTTCGAGCAGGGAACAGGTGGCCTCAGAGGCGTACACCGGCCCGCGGAATCCCTCTCGCACCAGGCGCGGCAGGTAGCCGCTGTGATCGATATGGGCGTGCGTGATGAGAATGGCGTCGATCTGCTCTGGGGGAAAGGGGAACGGCTCCCAGTTCTTCTGTCTAAGACGGCGTCCCCCTTGAAACAACCCGCAGTCTACCAAATAGTGCTTCCCATTGATTTGGAGGAGGTGGCGGGAACCGGTGACAGTTCCCGCTGCTCCAAGGAATGATAGGTTTGGTTTCATGGGGTTTTCATCTCTGGAAGTTTAATCTTCCACTATGATCTTACCGTGCAGCATACCCATCTGGCACTGGAAGTCGTACTCGCCCGGTTTCTCCGGCGTGAACTCGATGGTCACGGTTTCACCGGTGGGCAGCTTGGCGCTTTTATCGAAATCCGGGAAGAGCACCATCTCGGAGCAGGAGGCGGTCTCCTGGCGAGTGAAGTTCAGGCGCACCGGTTGTCCAGCTTTGACCACCAGCACGTCGGGGGTGTAGCCGCCCTTCACGATGATATTGGTCTCCTGAACACCGCTGGCTGCGGCGACGTGTACGCCTTCCTTCTTCGAGAGGAAGAAGTACCAGACCACAAGGATGGAAAGTGCCAAAGCGCCGAAAAATACGCTGATTTGTGCAATAGACATGGTTCTTATCTCCTGAGCTGCGATGCACTTGCAAAGCACATCGCAGCTTCTAAGTTATTTTTTTGCCGAGACGGTCGGTTTGAAGCCCCGCAGTCGCAGGGCGTTGCTGATCACGGTCACGCTGCTGAGCGCCATGGCGGCGCTGGCGATGATCGGGCTGAGCAGGATGCCGAAGAACGGGTACAACAGCCCGGCCGCGACCGGTACGCCCAGCGAATTGTAGATGAAACTGCCGAATAGATTCTGCTTGATATTGCGCATGGTGGCCTTGCTCAAATCAATGGCGACGGCTACTCCCTTCAAACTGCCCTTGATCAGGGTGATGTCGGAGGCCTCGATCGCTACATCTGTGCCGGTGCCGATGGCCAGGCCCACGTCGGCCTGCGCCAGCGCCGGCGCATCATTGATGCCATCTCCCACCATGGCCACGACTTTGCCTTCCCGTTGCAGCATCTTGATGTTGTTGGCCTTGTCTTCGGGCAGCACCTCGGCCAGTACGCGGTCTACGCCCACCTGGCGGGCGATGGCGTCGGCTGTGCGCTGGTTGTCGCCCGTGATCATCACCACTTCCAGACCCAATTTTTTGAGATGAGCAATCGCCTCGCGGCTGTCCTCTTTGACCGTGTCGGCCACGGCCACGATCCCGGCGGCCTGACCATCCACCGCCACGTACATGGGCGTTTTGCCTTCATCAGCCAGCCGCTGAGCCTGAGTTTCCAGCCCATCCAGGGTAGCGTCGATCTGCGCCATCATTTTGAGGTTGCCCAACGTCAGGGCGCGCCCCTCGACGGTGGCAGTGACGCCGTGACCGGGAATGGCCTCGAAGTCTTCGGGCGTGGTCAGTGCCAGCCCTTTGGTTTTGGCTCCCCGCACGATGGCTTCTGCCAGGGGGTGTTCGCTGACCGTTTCCACCGAGGCTGCCAGGCGCAGCAAATCAGTTTCGGAGAAGTTTCCGTTTACTACCACGTCGGTCAAATCGGGCTGCCCCCGGGTGATCGTGCCGGTCTTGTCCAGGACAATGGTATCCAGTTTGTGCGCAGTTTCCAGCGCTTCAGCCGAACGGATGAGGATGCCGTTTTCGGCGCCTTTACCGGTGCCGACCATAATCGAGGTTGGTGTGGCCAGCCCCAGGGCGCAGGGGCAGGCGATGATCAACACGGTGACGGCCGTGACCAGGGCGTGCAGCAGTTGGGGATCCGGGCCAAAGATGAACCAGACGGCGAAGCTCCAGATGGCAACCAAAATCACCACCGGCACAAAATAACCTGAGATCACGTCCGCCAGGCGCTGGATGGGGGCTTTGGTGCCCTGGGCCTGTTGCACCAACTGGATGATCTGACTCAAGGCGGTGTCTTTGCCCACCTTGGTGGCCTGGAAACGGAACGAGCCGGTCTTGTTGATGGTGGCGCCGATCACATCGTCGCCCGGCCCTTTGCCGACCGGGATCGATTCACCCGTGATCATGCTTTCGTCCAGGGTGGATTGTCCCTCCGCCACCACGCCGTCCACCGGCACTTTCTCGCCGGGGCGCACGATGACGATGTCGCCGACCAACACCTCCTCGATGGGGATGTCGATCTCTTCGCCATCCCGGACCACGCGAGCGGTTTTGGCCTGCATACCCATCAATTTGCGGATAGCCTCGTTGGTCTCGCCTTTGGCGCGTGCTTCCAGCAACTGCCCCAGCAAAATCAGGGCAATGATGATGGCAGTGGTGTCATAATAGACCTCACGCAATCCTTCGGGCAACAATCCGGGCAGGAAGGTGGCGACAACGGAATACAAGAAGGCTGCGCCGGTGCCCAGGCTGATCAGCGTGTTCATATCGGCGGAACGGTGCTTGAAGGCGCTCCAGGCTCCGACGAAGAAGCGGCTGCCAGACCAGAAGAGTACCGGCGTGGTCAGGACGAACATGACCACAAAGTTGATCTGGTCGGGAATCTGCTTCAGCAGTGGCAGGAACTTCCCGAAAGTGAGCAGCAGCACGATGGCCGCCAGCACTGAGGCGAAGGTGAAGCGGTTTCGCAGGTCACGATATTCGGCCTTGCGTGAGGCTTCCTCGGCATCTTCGGGGGTAGTTTCTTTGGCTTCGGTTTCGGTTTGATATCCTACAGCCTCGATGGCAGCTCGCAGTTGAGCCAGCGTGGTCTCACCGGCCACATATTCGACGTCGGCCTCCTGGGTGACGATGTTGACGGTGGCACGGATCACGCCCGGCGTCGCCCGTAAACTTTCTTCGATGAAGGTGACGCAGGATGCACAGCGCAGGTCCTTGACGCCGATGCGGGTCTTCACGCCGCCGACCGTGTATCCAGCTTTCTTGATGGCCTGCTGCATATCGGCCAGGCTGATCTTTTCGGGGTCATAGACCACGTGAGCCCTGCCGGTGGCAAAGTTGACGTTGGCCTGCTGGATGCCTTCCAGCCCCCTTAAAATACGTTCGATGGTTTGCACACACGAGGCGCAATCCAGATCGACAATGGGAAATTCCACCCGTGTGGGGCCCGATAGCGCCGGGTTCACGCCGGTCGTCGCCGGGGCGATGATCGGCTCGGGGGTGGATTCCGGTTCGGGATGAGCGAATTTGTGTGGGTCACCGTCAAAGGTGGTCGCACACTGATCAGAACAAAAATAAAATGTCGTTCCCATATGCTCGCGAGTGGCGACAGCATTTTGGGCTTCGATGTCCATGCCGCAGACGGGGTCTTTTACCATAATGAGTTCTCCTGGTTGGGAAGGGTTTGCACGCACGCAGGTGCCGGGCGCGGCCGACGCATGCTCATGATGATGAGTGCGTCGCCGAGTATGAGTACCAGTGTGGCAAGGAATGTTAGTGTCATTGGGTATGCTCCTGATAAGCCCAGAAGGGTCGTGGGAAACCCTTGGGGATTGGTAGCTTCATGATTGTTCATAGTATAAGGTCTCGGTGCTCCTGATGGAGGCGTCAAATACCCCGTGGGTGTGCGCGCATAATAGCACTTGGGAGAATAGGCTATATGGCTTGTATTCTCTTCCCCGCCGCACCAGTCAGGCTCGCTTCGCCCGCTGGGCCGGGATTATACCTGAATTTCCATCCATGTTACTTCATCCGGGCAGGGGATGCAATCGGACGTTTTGCGGTGGGTGTGTCCCAGGAATTTGGGCGTAAGGTTGGAGGTGGCGCTCACGGATGCGCCGAGCGCTTCCTTTTTTCGTGTGTTGGCCGCATCCATGATGCGACCAACACACGCCACCAAAAACATGGGACGCACCCTTTTGCGGTGGGGGTGCGTCCGCAAGGGTGCGCCCCTACGGGCACATCCGCGAGGCGACAACCGTTTCCCCGGGGACGTTGATCCGGCGAATTAGCGACCAGCGGGCAGGAGGCGCTGGAACAGTAAAACACCATCTATGGCGGAACGCACCCAATAATCCGCTCTCACATACTCACATACCTGCTCATCGAGCTGGCTACCGCCGATGATGATGGGCGTACGGCGGCCCGTCTGCGCCTCGGCCTGGCGGATGAGGGCGATGGTTTGGGCCATGGCCTCGAATGAAGCCGTGATCAGACCGGAGAGTCCGATGAGATCGGGCCTGAGTTCTTCCGCCTGAGTGACAAAATCCTCGGGCGGGACATCGACGCCAAGGTCGTGTACCATAAATCCATAGCAAGTCGACAAAATGCTGATGATATTTTTGCCAATATCGTGGATATCACCTTGCACTGTCCCCAGCAGGATCACCCCTGATCCCGCGCTCGATATTTGCGTTTCCACCACGGGTTGCACCAGATCCATGATCTCACGGAAGATCTCGGCAGCCATGATCAGCGCCGCCAGAAAATACTCGCCCTGCTCGTAGCGGTCGCCCACCCGGCGCATGCCTTCCTGCGCATCCTCGATGATCTCAAGGGGATCGTCATTCTGTTCAAGACGGGCATACACCGCTGCCAGCACTTTATCCTCTTCCAAATCCAACAACTGTTGTATAAAGATTTGTTGCGCCTCTGTTTTATTCATGGCTACATCTAGTCCTGTATCCCGACCGTCGTCGTAAAACGCAGACGTTCGCTATTGGCGATGAACCACCCCCAACTTAAGGGGCGATCCTCAAAATCATAGAAGATATGCTCAAGAAGAAAAGCGGCTGCCGGCAATTGGGTCTGGAGCAAGTTGGCTTCCTCTTCATTCATAAGCGTGGCATTGATGGCCAGGTCGGCTCGTTTGACGATGGCGCTGCCGCTACCACTGAACAACCCGCTCAACGATGTAATCTCCATCTCAGATTCGACAATGGGACGCCGTGGATCATAGATGAGGTATTCGCGATGATAGAAAGCCGGGCGTTCATCGGTGGTAATCAAGCGGCGGATGTAGATGACGTTGTCGCCTACCGACACGGCAAGTTTGTTGGCGGCCCTTTCGTGCGCGGCGACGATGCGGGCGTCCAAGAGACGAACGGAGGTGGTTCTTTCATCACTGAAAAGGTTCTGCAATTCGCCCAGATCAAACGCCGCTGTGCCCAATTGCAGGCGTTTTACAAACGTTCCCCTCCCTTGGGCTGTGGCCACCACATCCTGATCGGCCAACAGATTGATAGAACGGCGCACCGTCATGGGACTGACGCCGTAAGTCCGGCACAACTGGCCCTCTGAAGGAAGCTGATCTCCCGGGCGAAAGGCGCCCGCGGCAATTTGCGCTTTGAGGATGTTGGCCAATTGAGAATAGGCCGGCTCAAAAGATGTACGGTCGATTGTGTTCGGCCTGGAATTCCTCCGATCTGAGGCTGTCATGCTGGCTGAAGGCTCCTCTCGGTCACCTTGGCGAACGGCTAAAGTGTATGGGGTAGTATATCATAGGGCTCGATCAATTCGCTACGAGTGGGGGGGACTGTGTGTTTCAGGGGGGCTGTCATCTCCCCCTGAAACTTGAGAGTGGCGGATTGCTTTAGTATTTTCCGTATTCCTTTCCTGTATCGATCATGGCATGCACGTTTTCGGGAGTGCTGTCATCGAGGACGGCTCCGTTGGCGAGAATATAACCGCCATCTCCGGCCACGTCGTCGATCAATTTCTTGACGCAATCAGATACTGCTTGCGGAGTTCCTGCTTTGAGCAACGAGGCCGGCACGTTACCACAAAAAGCGGCCCAGCCGCCCAGCTTTTTCTTGACTTCCTTCATATCGGAGTGATCGAAGCTCCAAACGGTATGACCGGCGGGAATATCGGGATCGGTGATGATATCCAGGCGCTGGTTGTAGCCACCTTCGGCAAAGAGGTACGGCACCATACCCGCTTCGATCAAGCCCAGGAGCACGGCTTTGAGGGTTGGCCAGTAGAATTTTTTGTAATCCTTATTCGACATAAAGCCGTCAGCACCTTTGTGCAGGGGAATGAAGACCATGGGGTTGCTTTTGGCTGTGGCGTTGCGCACGGCCATTTCTATTGCGATGGGCACGAGCCTTTCCATGGCTGCGATTAATTTGTCAGGTTGGCGGTACATATCGAGCATGATGCCGCGTGTGCCGCGCAAGGTATCGCCCAGAATATCGAATGGGGCCTTGGTGAAGCCTCCAACCGTGTCGGGCAGCCCCAAACCGGCAATGGAGGCGCCATCGATCGGCCCAACGGCTGATATCCATTCCAACGTGACCTGACCTGCCTGCAAGAAGGCCTGGAAGGCTTGCTGCACGGGGGGAATTCCGGCGGGGATCAAGGACAGCCCCACAAAGGGCAGTTCCAGGATATCGGTCCAGGGCCCCAACATCCCCCAGGGTTCCAGTGCACCGAATATGCGGGGCAGATAAGTTCGCATGAAGAAATTGCTGGGGTCAGTGATCAAGGCGTCGTAATCATCCGCGGTCATATATTCGCCTTCGACGCACTGATAGGATGTGTCGACCGGCGTGCCATGTCCGGGCCAACGATAGTTCTTGACGTCCAGTATCTCGAAGGTTTTACCCGGCCCGATCAATGCGCAGCTCACCAGGGCATCCGGCAAAAAATCGGCATTGAACTTGCGGAAGGTCTCGCCCAGTTTCTCATAGTCGTACATGATTTCCTGAACCGTGACGCCGGCGTAATGAGCCGGGTAGACGCCCCACCAGGGGATCACGGGGACGCGCTCAGGTTTCTTCAATTGGATGACATCGATGAGCATCTGAGCTCGTTGTTTATGCCCTTTTTCAGCCTCAGGGGTGGCGAACGCCATCTCGGGCGAGGACCAGGCTTGTAGACGGGCTGCCTGTTTCTCTTTGAGAGACATTTTATTCCAGTTTTTAGGTATGACAAACATTTCTTAACCTCTAATCCATTGCTTGGCAAGTGACACGGCCGTCATGGCGTCTTTGCCAAAGGCGTCGGGCCGGTGTCCTCGCGGATGGGTTCATCGATTTGGCCGCTGCCGATCATGACCTTGACGTCATCCAATCCGGTTAGCGGATATTTTTTATTGTGTCACTCTGGCGGAGCCTTGTCACCCTGCGTGAAGCTCTGTCACCCTGAGTGAAGCGAAGGGTCTGGCGGTGCATGTGACGGTGAGATGCCCTTCGACTGCACTCAGGGCAGGCTTCGCTGATGGGGGTTGGTGGGATGTGCGTTCAGTTGAAGGAAGTGTCCGGTGGTGACTGGCGTGGGGGGGAGTGTTCTGACCACCTCACGGAGGTCAAAATCGGGAACTCATTTTTGCACGAGTCCTTAGTTGACGCCGTACTCGAATACGGTCTCGATCATCGCTTCCACGTTTTCGGGTTTGGATTCGGGCGGCACACCATCGACGGCGCCATCGACGATCAGACCGCCATTATCACCAAAGATGTCGATCAACTTCTTGACATAATCTTTAACTTGTTGGGGGTTGCCGGTGACCAGCATGGACGCCGGAACGTTGCCCCAGAAGCACATCACATCCCCGATAACTTCCTTGGCTTTTTTGAGATCGATCACATCGAAGTGACCCAGGATCTTGCCCGCAGGCAGCTCTGCCAGGAATTCCAGGCGGGGTGTATAATCGCCTTCGAGATAGGGCATGGGGGTTAATCCGGCGTCGATCAGAGCCAGCATCAGCTTCTTGAGCCCCGGCCAGTAGAACTCAGCGAATTGTTCGTTGGATAAGAAGCCGCCCGACCCACGGTGCAGGGGAATGAACACGCGCGGGTTCCCCGACTGTTGGGCCCCCATGATGGCTGATTGGATGGCAAAGTCGGTGAAGATGTCGATGGCCGCTTTCAGCTTGTCCGGCTGCCGGTACATGTCGATCATAACGCCGCGCAGGCCGCGGAACATGTCGCCTATCCAGTCGAACGGCGCCTGGGCAAAAGCAATGGTGATTATGGGATAGCCCAACTGGGCCAGCTCCATGCCAATTCTTGCCTGCGTTGCATTCCATTTGTTCATCTCTTCGCCGACTTCGATGATCTGTTTTAGCATGTTGATGATCGGCGGGGCTCCGGCAAAGGCGGCGCCAAGCATTGTTAGCGTATAGCCGCTCGATAGCCAATGTAGTGGTGGCAGGATGCCCAGGGGCTGCAGCGTCGATGACATGCGCGGCATCATCTTGCGGATCACGAAATCAGCGGGATTGCTCAGAAACTCGTCATACTCATCCTCCAACATGTACTCCTCTTCGACAAACTGGTAGGGTAGATTCTCCGGCAAATCGTGGCCCGGCCATCTGAATGTCTTGATGCCCAGTTTCTCCCAAACAGGCCCCGGGAACATGGTGAAGGCTGGAGGCGCCATATCCCAGTTCAGTTTTTGTGCCCCGGCTATCCATGCCGCAGCCATTCTTTCGTAGTCATACATGGCTTCGGCATTCGTAAGGCCACCATAGCGGGTCATGAAAAAAGAGGCCATGCTGGCAAGAGGAACTCGATCCGGCTTTCGCAATGCTATGGCATCATTGAAACGCTTTTCACGCGCCAGGTATTCTGGCGACGGTACAAATACAGGGGCTTGAGGTTGTTCCATTTTAATTCACTCCTACCCATTGCTTGGCAAGTGACACGGCCGTCATGGCGTCTTTGCCAAAGGCATCGGCGCCGGTGTACTCGCGGATTTGCTCGTCGATTTGGCCACCGCCGATCATGATCTTGACGTTGTCCAATCCGGCAGCCTTGAGTGCGTTCACGGTCTCTTTCATTGGTTCGTAGGCCAGGGTGAGAAAGCCGCTGAGGCCGACGATGGTCGCCCCGGTTTTCTGCACGGTATCCACGAATTTGGCCGGAGGGACATCCACGCCCAGGTCGGTGACCTCGAAGCCATTGATATCGAGCATGAAGGCGACGATGTCTTTGGCGATGTCGTGGATGTCGCCCTCCACCGTGCCGAAGACGATCTTGCCCAGCTTCTTAGTTTTGACTGTGGTGGTCATCTTTGGCTTCACCATTTTCGTGATCTGATTGAGCACTTCACCGGCCATAATCAGTTCGGGCACAAAACAATCGCCCTCTTCGAAGCGTTTGCCGATGATTTCCATGGCCTCACTACAGTCGTCGAGGATGGCCAGGGGATCTGTCCCGGCATCCAAAGTGCTTTGCACCATCTGTAGAGCATCGTCCTCACGCATATCGACGATGGCATCCACCAGCGTTTGATTGTTTGACATGGGTATCTCCTTGGGTTTGTTGGGTTGGTGTCACTGCTGCGAGTGACTGATACGATTTAGGATTCCAGGTGTCCGGCGCGGTAGGCGCGGGTGTAGTTGAGGCAGTGCCGGTCACGGCCCAACAATGTCGTCGTGGTGATGATCACAGCGCGCATTTCCCTGTCCAGGGGGTCGATGATGGCGCTGTCCAAACCGGCCTGCATGGCCAGGGCCATAAAGGTGCGGTTGATGCGGGCTCGCGCCGGTAAGCCGAAGGAAATGTTGCTCAGGCCCAGGGTCAGATGCGCTTGCGGAAATTCCCTCCGCACAAGCCGCATGGTTTCCAGGGTGATGTTGGCGCTGTGGATGTTGGTGCTGATGGTCATGGCCAGGGGATCGATGTAGACCCGGTGATCTTCGATGCCTTGCCCGCGGGTCCGGCTCATGAGCTCGCGGATCACCACCATGCGGTCTTCTGCTTGCTGCGGGATGCCTTTGTCATCCAGGGCCAGGGCAATCACCGGGCAGCCATGAGCGACCACGATGGGGAGGATGTTCTGTAAACGCGCCGGTTCGCCGCTGATGGAGTTGATCATCGGCGTCTTGTTCACCACGGCGATGCCCTTCTCCAACGCCCTGGGGTTGGCGCTGTCCAGGCAAAGCGGCGTATCGACCACCGCCTGAATGGTCTCGATCAGCCAGACTAAATCCTCCGGCTCCTGCCTGGGCATGGTTCCGGCATTGACGTCAAGCCAGGCGGCCCCGGCCTGCGTCTGTTTCTGCGCCAGCTCCTGGATGAATTCGGCGTCCCGTTCGGCAATGGCCTGCGCTACGCGTTTACGCGTGCCGTTGATTTTCTCTCCGATCACTTGCATACACGAACCTCCTGGGAATGAGCTGGCGGCGCCAGTCCCCTTATGACGGGTGGTCATCGTTTGGGAACAGCATCGCCAGGGCGAATTTGCGACTGAATTTGGGATAGGTTGTCAGCTCGACGTAGTCGGCGTCGGTTGCCAGGTGCTCGCTGCGATTGCGAGCCTGTTTCGAGAGCAGCATCTGCTTGGCGCCCACGCCGGCGGCATTACCCACCTGCCGGAATTGAGCATGGGGCATATGCGGGAAAAGGCCGATGGCCCGGGCGCTTTGGATATCCAGATAAGAGCCGAAAGCTCCGGCGATGATCACTTCTTCAACCTCCTCAGGCTGCGTGTCCGTCGCCTGCAACAGCACTTCCAGCCCCGCCCGGATAGCGCCCTTCGCCAGTTGGATTTCGTTGACATCCTCTTGGGTGATGACGACATCCCGACCACTGCCGCTTTTCCGAGCATCGACAAGCAGGAACTCTGCCCCGTGACGGCCCTTTCTTACACGGGCGGCATGACGCTGGAAGCGGCCCCGGTGATTGAGTAAGTGCCACCGGTATAGCTCGGCCACGGCATCGATGATGCCCGATCCGCATAGTCCCACCGCCGGGGCATCGTTGACCGTCTGGATATCGACGGCGTTTTCTGATAACTTCACCACCTCGATGGCGCCGGAAGCAGCGCGCATGCCATCGCTGATATGGGCGCCTTCGAAGGCCGGACCCGAGGCGCAGGATGCGGAGGCGAGGTTGGGCCGGCCCGGTTTTCGTATCACGATTTCAGAATTGGTGCCGATGTCGATGCCCATCACCACTTTGTCAACAGCATCCAATCCCGTCGCCAGGATCATGGCCACATGGTCTGCTCCCACATAGCCGCCGATAGAGGGTGGGGTGTAAACATACGCGCCCGGCGCCGTGTCAAGCCCCAAGGCGCGCGCCTTCACGTCGACATGCAGATCCGTCGCCGCCACGAAGGGGGCTACAGCAAGCTGGCTCACCGGCAGTTCCAGCAATAAGTGCATCATGGCGGTATTACCGACGATGCAGGCGTCGACAACCTGCGTCCGGCTGACTCCGGCCTTGGCCACCAACTCCCCCAACAGCTCGTTCAGCGTCTCCCGGATCATGGCGGCAAGCGTCTGGCGGCCGTCGGCGTTGCGATGTGCATAGGCCAGACGGCTGATCACATCTTCGCCATAGCCGATCTGCGGGTTCAGAACCCCGGCCCGGGCCAGCTCCCCACCCGTCTCCAAATCCACCAAATAACCGGCGACTTTGGTCGTGCCCAGGTCCACGGCGAAACCAAGCGGATGTGTTTCCGCCGGCGCCACTCCCACGATCTCCTGACCCCGAACATACACGCTCAAGCGCCAGTTCTCAGCCCGCGCCAACGGTGAAAGCTGTGCTATGACAGCCGGTTCGGCCTGTAAGGGCTCGAGATCGAACGAATCACGTAGGACATCGAGAACACGAGACAAATCAGAACGCAGATCGGTCAGCGTGGGCGGCGGCGCCACGATCTGGTAGGCATGCACCACCGGATCGAGTTGCAACACGGCGCCCTCGCCCTCGATTTGCAGCCGCTGTCCGATGAGCAATGATTCTTTTGGAATATGTACTTTGACGTCGCCAATGACCTGCGCACAACAGGCCAGACGTTGGCCCCGGCCTAACTCCAGTTCGCTGAGGATGTCGGTTTCGCTGCTGTTAGGGGGCGAGACCTCCCCGGTGATGACCTGTACCCGACACTGCCCGCACATGCCCATGCCCCCACAGGCTGAGGCCAGATCGATCCCGGCCTGGATGGCTGCTTCCAGCAAGGTGGTGCCGGCTGCTGCGTCCACACGTTTGCCGACCGGCTGAAAGTCAATCTGATAGTGGCTGTGGGATGGCGTCATGGCTCGTCTTTTTACCTGAGCTATGGAAAACGAGATGTATACGATGGCAGGGCGCTAAAGCTGTTGTCGGCGACAGGCGGCGTCTGGAAATCGGCATAGGTGATGGTTTGTCCTGGTGCAGCGACGACGAAATCATGGTCCCAGGGCCCCAGGAGTAACTTTTTGATGAGCCTGTTCGAGCCCTCGATCTCTTCGTATCGTAAATGGAACTTTTCGGCAACCGTGCGGGCGTAGTCCTGGTATTTTTTCTGATCCTGATGCCCGGTGTCAATGTAGACCAAACGGGTGTAGTTCTTCAGCATGAGCCCCATCACCCGGTCGGCTTTGGCTTCACCAAGGCGCTGTGCTATTTTCTCATATTCATCGAGCAGGGTATCGCTGACTTCGATCCAGCCCTTGGTCAGGTAGTAAGTGCCCGGCTCCTTTTTCGCTTGGGCGGCGTAAGCGTCGCGAGATCCGAGGAAGAGGGCGATGCAGTCATCCACCTTGGGAACCACCAGTGTGCAGTGATTCGCCTTCAGCCCCACTACCGCCATCGAGCACAGCCCGTAGCCCAGCAGGATGGTATCGGTATCTTGACCGGCTGCGTCGATAGCCTCCTGGAGCACACGTTTCAGATTTTGCGGTCGCAGATGCAATCCGAAATCGAGCTTTTGATAGCCCATAGCTTCGGGCAACAAGGGCAGGATTTCTTCGAGAACTGTGGCACAGGCGAGAACCCGTGTGCGGTCAGGATGCATGCGACATCGCCTTCCAGAGAATGAATTGGGATAATGACCCTAATTATACACTTATATAGGGAACTTGTCAAACGGGTGAAGAAACGGGGTGTTCCAGGAATTTGGGGGTAAGGTTGGAGGTGGCGCTCGGCGCATCACGGATGCGGCTAACGCTTTCGTGAGCAGCGGTGAGGCAGGGGGCGTTTGGCGGTGGGGAGGCGTGGTGGCCGGGGACCGTCCGGCGGTGAACCGCAGGGCACCAAAACGGCGCCGGGTGAATCCGGCTTGGTCGTGGGGCGTGATTCACTTGCCAAATGCCGCGGAGGCGCCGCCTGGAGCAGGGCTTTTCGTGCACCAAGAGAGGGCGAGCAATTTCGGCCAGATGGTGCTGCGGCAAAGGTGCTTTTGCGATGTACCCGTTTTTGACGCCACCTTGTCGCCAGGAAATTGTTCGCCCCTACAAATTGG
>JAADGC010000192.1 GCA_013152585.1 Chloroflexota bacterium | reverse complement strand
CCCCGACAACCCTGACACCCCCTCTGCCTCTGACACCTGAAACCTACCGTGATAGAACTCGAAGATACGCGCTCACCCATCCTCGAACACCTGCGAGAACTCAGAGATCGTCTCATCCGTGCCACGATAGCCCTGGTCCTGGGCATGGGTGCGGGCATGTTCTTTGCCCGGCCCTTCCTGCAAGTGCTGATTGCCCCCTTGCAAGGCGCCAGTGAGCTGCAGTTGCTCAAACCGACAGAGAATATTCTCATCTATTTCAAGGCGGCCCTTATTTTAGGTGCCATCCTGGCGTCACCGGTTATCCTCTATCAATTGATCGCCTTTGTCGTGCCGGGACTGACGAAATCAGAACGCAGATATCTTTTTCTCCTCATGCCGATGGCGGCTGTCCTTTTCGCGGCCGGCGTGGCCTTTTCGTCGTTCGTCGTCCTTCCTTTCACCCTCAGTTATCTGCAAACCTTCCTCGCCGATTTATTCAAGGCGCAATACTCAGTGGGCTACTACATGTCGTTTGTGGCCAATTTTGTGCTTTGGGTGGGAGTCGCTTTCGAGACACCGCTCGTCATTGCCTTGCTGGCGCGTATGGGGGTGCTGTCGCCGGAACAACTGAAAAGGACATGGCGCTTCGCCATTGTTATTATCGCCGTGCTTTCGGCTGTGATCACACCCACGCCCGACCCCTTTACCATGTCGGTGGTGATGCTGCCTTTGCTGGGCCTATATCTGCTGGGCGTGATCCTGGCTGGATTTACTTATCGACCGCGACCGCCGGTGGAATAAACAGGCAACAGCAGGTGAGGACTCCTTTTGCGGAGTCCCCTGTCAATCAATATCACCCAAGGAGATCTTCAATGATGAAGAACAAACAACGTATTCTTATTTTGGGCGCCGCGGGGCGTGATTTTCACGATTTCAATACCTTCTTCCGCCATAACAGCGCCTACGATGTTATCGGCTTCACAGCCACGCAGATTCCCAATATCGCCGGACGCCGATACCCGCCCGAATTGGCTGGGGCGCTGTATCCCGAAGGCATTCCCATTTATGTCGAATCTGAACTCGAAAACCTGATTCGTACCCGCGAGGTCGATCTGGTGGTTTTTGCTTACAGCGACGTCTCGCATGAATACGTGATGCACCTGGCGGCGCGCACGGTTGCCGCGGGCGCTGGTTTTTGGTTGATGGGCGCCAACACAACCATGCTCAAGAGCAGCAAACCTGTGATCGCCATCACTGCGGCCCGCACCGGCAGCGGTAAAAGCCAGACCACGCGTTACGTGACGGACATCCTGCGGGCGATGGGCAAACAGGTGGTGGCCATCCGCCACCCCATGCCCTACGGCGACCTCAACGCCCAGGCGGTGCAACGCTTTGCCACCTACGAAGATCTCGATCGCTACGACTGCACCATCGAGGAGCGCGAAGAATACGAACCGCATCTGGATCGCGGCACCATCGTCTATGCCGGCGTGGATTACGAACGCATCTTGCGCCAGGCGGAAAAAGAAGCAGACATCATCCTCTGGGATGGTGGCAACAACGACCTTCCCTTCTACCATTCCGACCTGCACATTACTGTAGTCGATCCGCATCGGGCCGGGCACGAGAAGCGCTACTGGCCGGGTGAGGCCAATGTGCGGATGTCGGATGTGATTGTGATTAACAAGGTGGATACAGCCGATCTGGCGATGATCTCCGAAGTGCGCGCCAATCTGCGGGAGCTGGCACCGGAAGCGATTGTTGTGGAAGCAGCGTCGCCTATCTTTATCGACAACCCCCGCCAGATCCGGGGCAAGCGCGTGTTGGTCATCGAAGATGGCCCTACCCTGACGCATGGCGGCATGCGCTACGGCGCCGGTTATGTGGCAGCCAGCCGTTTCGGCGCCGCCGAGATCATCGATCCCCGACCCTGGGCCGTGGCCTCTATTGCCGACACCTATGCCAAATACCCCGACACCGGGCCCATCCTGCCGGCCATGGGCTATAGCGATGCCCAAATCCATGACCTGGAAGCGACCATCAACCAGGTGCCCTGCGATCTGGTGATTATCGGCACTCCCATCGACCTCAACCGTGTGGCCAACATCAAACACCCCACCCAGCGCCTGCGCTACGAGCTGCAACCGCTGGGGCAGCCCATCCTCGCCGATGTGATTCACGCCCGTTTTGGCGACTAAGCCGGGCCCCACCTATTGTCCTACAAACAGCCCCATCCCTACACCGATTGGGGCTGTTTTTGCATGGGTGCTGGTGCCTGAGGCGGACGCTTGTTCACCAAACGCACGCCGGCGTAGATCAGTCCCAGGGCGATCAGCATTTGCCAGTGCAGGGATTCGCTGAGAAAGACGGCGCCCAGAAACAGGGCGAAGAGGGGGATGACATACGTCACCATGGTGGTAGATGTGGCGCCGATGGAGCGCAGGAGTTGGAAAAAGAGGAGATAGGCAATACCCGAGCCCAATACACCCAACCACAAAGCTGAGAACCAGGCCAGGTTGCTGACAGAAGCCAGGGAAGTCTGTTCGATGCCGAGTGCCAGCCCCACGATCCACAGAAAGGCGAAGCTGAGTTGAAGGGCCGTAAGCAGCAATATGGAGACGTTCTGTAGATATTTGCGGGCCAGCACCGAACCGGCCGCATAGCCTGCCGAGGCCAGTACCACGGCCAATTGTCCTAAAACACGGTCGCGGTTAAAGGCCAGGATGGCGTCGGGGGCAAAGAGGACGAGGACGCCCACAAAGCCAAACCCCACGCCCAGCCCGCGACGCAGCGTGAAGGGTTCGTCTGCCAGCGCCAAATGGGCCAGCAGCACTGTAAATAAGGGCACGGTGCTGTTGAGAATGGCAGCCGTCCCCGAGTCGATATGCAATTCGCCCCACGAGATAAAGGTGAAGGGAATGGCATTGTTGATAAAGGCCAGGAGAGCGATAGTGAGCAGCGTGCGGCGGCCGGGCAACTTTCGCCATCCTCGGCGCAGCGCCAATAGCCACATGACCAAGGCCCCCGATAGCAAACGCACACTGACCAATGTCAGAGGGCCGAAACCTCCAAGCAAGCCCAGTTTGATGAACAAAAAAGACGAGCCCCAAATGGCGCTGAGAACGATGAATAACAGATAATTGCGACGGGTCATGAGTTGATTGCAGGAGGGATGAGATGTGCTGAGAGGACTCGACCGATCAAAAAGAGATCGTGAGGTCGGCGTGCCATTCGCTTGCGCCGCATCTTAACAAGGTTGGCGTCGATTCCCAAATCTGAAGCGCCCCCTTTTCATCTGCGCTCTGTGACTCCCCCCTCCCCCCATCATCCAATCTCCCCATCTCCCCATCTCTCAGACCGTATTGGGTGGGTCACACAGAATTTATCCGCGTTTTTCGTCCTCGTCCGTGATGCTTTTTGGGGGATGCACCCGCAGAGCAAACATCAGGCCTCGTTGGGCGCGGGCTGCATAAAGTGTTGCACCTGGAACACCGAGACCCTCGTCTCGGGGTGCTGATAGATATCGATGCCAGCGTTTGCTTTGTACGCCACATGAGTCAGGAATTCGCCGGGATCAGGTACTTTTTCCCACACCTGGGGCAGCAATAGCCCCCGATGCCAGCCGCGTTCGACCATCACCCCATCGACATGCGGTCGAATCCGGCGCATCAGATCTTCCAGGCTGTGATAGTGAAGTGTCTGTAAGGGAGAGAGCAGCGATATCTCGATAGCTGTGTCATCCAGCTCTGATTCCTGCAACGGGGGGAATCGAGGATCCTTGAACGCGGCACTGATCGCATTCTTGGCCACATCGCGGCAAAGGGGCAAATTGGCCTTGACCGATCCGATGCAACCATGCAACTGGCCGCGGGTATACAAGGTGACGAATGTAGCTCCGGGCTGAGACAACTCTGGTGGATACTGGCTCTCGTCCCCCTGCCAGTGCAGGTTTCCGGCCAACCCCGCCTTGATGGCCAGGCGGGCGATGGCAAACAAGGTGTCGAGGGCGTCGGGACTGAGTGAGATGGCCGGCAGAGAAGGGTTACTTCGGTTCATGTGTGTTACTCCGTGTAGGCAATGGCCGCATAGCCCACCACGCGTCGTTTATCACCGGCGGTATCGCCCGAGTTGCGATAGTCGAGCAAATGGGGTTGCCAGTCTAATTGTAGCGCCAGATGCATCAGCACCAATATGGGAATTCGCCCGCAGGCTTCCCCGCGCTGCACCGCATCAAGGTCTCCGCGCAAGATGGCCCGCACCAAATCGGTGTCGAAACTGCGTGCTTTCTCGTAGGGATGAAAATGGCTGAGATCAGAACTGATCACCAGGCGCAGAGTGGAATCATTCCGGATGGAAGGAAGCAGAGTGGCAGCGATGGATTCGGCCCGGCTATGCCCCGTCAAAAGCGGCGCCAGTGAGAGCTGATCGGTCTTGCGCACCTGCAAGAAAGGAATTTGCACTTCCAGGCTGTGCTCCGGCACATGGGCTGCCTGTTGCGAAATAAAGCGCGGGTTTGCCTTTTGCAAGACGGCCAGCAAGCGTCTGTCGACCGGAACCATGCCCAGGGGTGTCTCGAAAGCGTCGAAGTCGCCCACGGCCACACCGTCTACCGGCACGTAATGAGCCGGCCCGATGAGAATGATGGTCTGGGGCTGTTGCAAGTCCAGATCAAGCGTGCGAAAACTATGACCGGCGATGGGCCCGGAATAAAGATAGCCGGCGTGGGGAGCGATGACGGCACGCGCAGGCGATGCGAAATCGGGCACACGTGCTCGTTCGAGATAATTCTGCACAGATTGATGCAGAACCGCGGGAGATGCCGGGTAAAAGGCGCCGGCAACGGCCGCCCGCCGCACATTGGCCCCCATTTTTGAAGATTGGGGAAGTATGGAACCTAACATTTTTCAGCTCCTCCGGCAGCCGATCAGGCAGGGGGGAAGTCAGATCGACCTGTCCGGTTCAGGGAATCACGAGAACGGGAACATAAGCAGCATTGAGTACCTGCTGACTCACGCTGCCCAAAAACAGCTCCGAGGCATCGCTTGGCGCCCGACTGCCCAGGATGATCAAATCTGCCTGTAGGCGCCTGGCTTCCGTGAGGATGACTTCGGCCGGTGGTCCCTCCACCGCTTCGCCATTGACATCGATCCCAGTTTCTGCCAGGTAGCGTTTGGCATCTTCGACCACGCCATTGGCTACACGTTTGTATTCTGTGATCAGAGCCTCATAGCCCTCCATAGCAGCATAATGGTGTGGCAACTGATAGGCGTGGATGAAGTGAACCCCCGTGCGTTCTGTTTTGCCAAAGTGCATGACATACAATAGGTGCTTTTCGGTGGCCGCCGATCCATCTATAGCACAAAGAATAGTTTTAAACATGTTCCACCTGTAGTTGCGCAACGAGGTTGGCCAGATGTGTGGCTACGTGATGCGAAGGCTTGTCCGTAACAATTGATTATAGACGCCCTTCTGTTCCCTGGCAAGATCGTGCCAAATGGGGGGGCACCTCATCCCCCGATGCCCTGCCCGTTGTTCCCCCCGTAACACAGATGCGCCACCACGCTAATCCCCGGCAGGTAGATCGCCGTGCGCCCATAGCAAGCCCACGGCTGCCAAAATCACCCGTTCCTTAATCTCGCCCGTGCGAATGGCCGCCTGCAGCCATGACCACGACTGCCACTGCCACTGTATCCATTCCTCCTCGTCCCACTGGGGAGGCCCGGCGGCAAACGCCGGTTGGGCCAAAAAGAGATGGATCTGCATATCCTCCAGCGCCGGATTGTCCCAAAGCGCGCCCAGATAGCACCAATGCTCGGCCTCATGCCCTGTCTCTTCGCGCAGCTCGCGCTGTGCCGCCGCCAGAGGCATCTCGCCGTCGTCTATGAGACCGCCCGGCACCTGCCAGATGACCTGTGCTACCGGATAGCGGTACTCTTGCTGCAAAAGCACCTGTCCGGCGGCATTCAGGGCGATTACCGCCACCCCATGCTTCTTTTCGCGAATCACAGTGTAATCGTACAAACGACCGTTCGGCAATTCCACCACGTCGACATCCACGCGCAACCAACGATTTTGGAACATGGTCTGCGAGTGGTGCATGCACCACGGTTTGAGATCAGTAGGATGGCTGGGAGTCATGATAACAACGATTGTATCCCAAATGCCGCCTGTGCCCAAACGGCTCCCTCCGCGACCGCATCTCCCCACCGTAAGGCTGCCTGAGTTCAAAACATCGGATAACAATGCCGCACCTGCTTGACGTTGTTCCCCGCATCTTGTACGATGCAGGGAATACAAACCTATTCCCAACGCCAACAGGTTCAAAAAACAAACACTCCTCCCTCATTCCTGCCGAGACAATCATGACAAAACCCAACACAACTTCCAATATCAAAACTTTTTTAAATTCCGATCTGGCCCAGCGAGCCACCAACACCCTGCGTTTTCTGACGGTAGATGCGGTGGAAAAAGCCAATAGCGGGCATCCTGGCTTGCCCATGGGCATGGCCGATGTCGCCTTCGTCCTGTGGACGCAATTCCTGCGCCATAATCCGCAAGACCCCACCTGGCTCAATCGTGACCGCTTCGTCCTCAGTGGCGGACACGGCTCGATGCTACTCTACTCCCTGCTGCATCTCACTGGCTACGATCTACCACTAGAGCAACTGCGACAATTCCGCCAATGGGGCAGCATGACGCCCGGCCACCCCGAATATGGCCACACGCCCGGCGTGGAAACGACCACCGGCCCCCTGGGACAGGGAGCGGGCAACTCCGTGGGGATGGCCTTGGCCGAAGCCATGTTGGCAGCGCGCTACAACCGCCCAGGGCACGAAATCGTTGATCACACCACCTACGCCATTGTCACCGACGGCGATCTCATGGAAGGCGTGGCCTCTGAAGCCGCATCCCTGGCTGCCCACCTGCATCTGGGCAAGCTGATCTGGCTGTACGACGACAATCACATCAGCATCGACGGCTCCACCGACATCGCTTTCACCGAAGACCGGGCCGCCCGCTTCCGCGCTTATGGTTGGGAGACCATCCAAATTGATGGCCAGGATCGGGTGGCCGTGTACGACGCCATAAATGCCGCTCGCGCCCAAACCGAACGCCCCACCATCATCCTCTGCCGCACGACCATCGGCTTTGGATCGCCGCACAGGCAAGGCACCTCCAGTGTGCACGGTTCGCCCCTGGGCGAAAAAGAACTACTGGCCACCAAAAAAAATCTGGGCTGGCCCATCGAGCCGCTCTTCTTCATCCCCGAGGATGTGCTTGCCTATTACCGGCAAGCGCTGGACGAAGGCGCGGCGGCCCAGGCCGCATGGGAAGCGAGCTTCGCTGCCTATCGGGCGGCTTATGCCGATGAAGCCGTGCAGTTCCAGCGTGTCTCATCTGGTGAACTACCGGAAGGCTGGGAACAGGCCCTGCCCACGTATGGTGCCGACGTGGGCAAAGCCACGCGGGCCAGCTCGGGTGACGTGCTCAATGCCATTGCCACGGCCGTGCCCGAACTGATCGGTGGTTCTGCCGATCTCACCCCTTCGAACAAGACTGACATGAAAGGCTACGCCGACGTGCAGGCGGGCCAGTACGGGGGCCGCTATCTACGCTTTGGCGTGCGCGAACACGGTATGGGCGCCATATTGAATGGCCTCGCCCTGCATGGCGGCCTGATACCCTATGGTGGCACCTTCTTCGTCTTCAGCGACTACATGCGCCCCAGCATCCGTCTGGCCGCATTGATGGGCATACGCGTCATCTACGTTTTCACCCACGACAGTATTGGCATTGGCGAAGACGGGCCCACCCACCAGCCGGTCGAACACATCCCTGCCCTGCGGGTGATTCCCAACCTGTGGGTCGTACGTCCCGCGGATGGCAACGAAACCGCCCAGGCCTGGAAACTGGCGCTAGAACGTCGTGGGCCCACCGCCTTGCTCTTCACCCGCCAGGGGGTGCCCACCCTGAGCACGCCTGCCCAGGCGCAGGGATTAGCCCGTGGCGCTTATGTGTTGCGTGATGCCGAAAATCCCCAGGTCATCCTCACCGGCAGTGGTTCCGAAGTGCAGTTTGCCGTAGCTGCTCAACAACAGTTGGCGGCCGAAGGCATTGCCTCCCGCGTGGTCAGCTTTCCCAGTTGGAAGCAATTCGCGGCCCAACCCGCGACCTACCGGCAGGAAGTCTTTCCGCCCGGCCTGCCCGTCGTGGCCATCGAGGCGGCCGTGCCCTTTGGCTGGGAACGCTACGCCGATCGGGTGATCGGCATCGAGCGCTTTGGGGCTTCGGCGCCATACAAAACCATTTACGAAAAATTCGGCATCACGGCGCAGGCGATGGTGGCGGCTGTGCACGAGTTATTGGCATAGCGTCCAGGCCCCGGCGCCGGGAGTATGCGCCGGGGCCTGGACCAATTCGGAAAAATAAAGGTTCCGATGCCACCAAACCATCTCGCCAAATTCCTGAAATACTCCCAAAGCCCGGTTGAAATTGTCCCCCCTTTGGCTTATACTCAGTTATCATTCAAGAGCCTGCCGACATCAGCCAAAACTCGACGGCATTGGCCTCGAAGCGGCTCGTCTTCGGCCCCTCATTCCTTCCATGAAAAGGAGCGAAAATGTTTCTGTCTCTCCTCTCACCATTCGCTTTACCGATCCTGCAGGCAAACAGCAATGGCACTTTGATGTGGTATTTTCTGATCGTACTCATTATTTTACTGCTCCTGCTCCTGTTTTGGTACTGGTGGCAACCTTCGGAGTCGGACGATCAGCGTGGGGCCGACCTCAAGACGGATGCGTCCGTTTCTGCTGACCAGGGAATGACGGCTTTGTCTGGCGCTGGCGGAAGCAGTTTATCAACGCCGGCCACTGCCTCCGCCGTCGGCAAACCTGCCGTCACGGCGATGGCGACCGCGGCCACAGAAGTCAAGCCCGATGATCTCACCCGCATCGAGGGCATTGGCCCCAAGATCTCCGGCATCTTGCACGAAGCCGGTATCCACACCTTTGCCCAACTGGCTACTGGCGACGTGGCTACCCTGCAAAGCACTCTCGAAGGCAAGGTACGTATCTTCTTCCCCGACACCTGGCCCGAACAGGCCGCCCTGGCCGCCAAAGGTGACTGGGACGCCCTGGCGGCCCTGCAAGACACGTTCAAAGCCGGTCGTCGGCAATAGCAGAGTTCTATCTCTCGCAAAGTCGCCAAGAGCGCAAAGAAGAAAAATATTACACTTCTTCGCTCGCTCCCTCCTGTGCCCCGCCAACCCGACTACGGACCAAGGACTGGGGACTATCGACTCACAAAAAGACTTGACAACCAGGCCCGCAGCCGCCGTAATGGGCACACCAATTGCATACACCCTCTAAAAGCTAAGACGGAGGAAAGTAGGTGGGTGGAAACACCCAGAGAGGTCGGGCCCAGGCTGCAAGCCCGACTGTGCCGAATCCCACCGAAGTTCCCTCCCGAGCTGATGCGGTGAATGAGCGCTTGATAATGTCAGCAGCGC
>JAADGC010000140.1 GCA_013152585.1 Chloroflexota bacterium | reverse complement strand
TGTCGGCAATGGCGTGGGTGAGCGGGCTGGGCTGCGGAAAATCGCCGCGCACATACGCGCTCAGGTCTCGGGCCCCCAGCTTCATGGCGTCGACACGCCCCGACAGACCGTCGCCGCTATGGCACTCGATGCACTTCACCGCCTGGGCCTGGCCAGCGTGAAAGGCGGCGAGGTCTTGTACTTCCCCGGTCTTGCTGGCGGCAGACTGCGCCCGGCCTACGAATGTCGATTCGGGCTCGGTATGGCAACTGGCGCAAAAGGCGTCATTGTTTTCGAGGTGGGCGCCATATGCCACCGACGAACCCGCAATCACAAAGGGTAACACTGCCAACAGGCCAATGAATAACAGGCCCAAAGGACCCTTTTTTCGCCGCAAAGTCTCAGAGGATTTAGGGAATTTACGCATAAAACAATCTCCCAAATGAATGCTTTCCGGGCCCCAACTGGCAAAGGGGTCTGGTGTGAGGATCGGATTGAGGGCATCATGCACGTGCCTCGTCCACCGGGCAAGAACGTATCTGCCAATGGCCACGATTATACTCCCGAAAGCCTGCCCCAGGTTTAATTGAGGGTTAAAACCATGTTAAGCCAATGTTATGTGATTTCCTTCGTAAGTGCGATTCACAAATCGGCCTTACGGCCACTGTCCATCTCTCTCTGCGTCAGAAATCCGTCGCCGCCACACATGCTCACGAGCGAGCTTTGCACGACTCACACAAACTAAGCCGATAACACAGCTCGTCATCAGCTTCCAGCCGGGCAAAGACCGCATTGAGCTCAGCCTGACTGACGGTTGGCGTGTGGCAACGAGGACAGTGTGTGCGCGGAGATTCCCGCAGGATGACGGTGGGGGCCAGCCCGGCCGGTCGGGAGACCATGCGCAGGGCGTCGTCAGGACAAACGGGCAGGCATTTGGCGCAACCGATGCAATTTTCTGGCTTCAGCACCAGATAAGTCGAGCTGTCGTTCTCCGAGACCCACAGGGCGCCGGTAGGACAGCTCTGGACACAAAAACCACAGAGCCCGCAAGCAGCGGCATCGATGGAAGGCACATCAGCCTGTGCCCGGTGCTTGATATTCACTAACACCCGCAACTGCTCTTCTTTGAGAAAACCTTCCAGCAGGTGCCCCAACATGACAAAATGCGGGTCATCTGACTGTGCCAGGGCCCGACCCACCATGGGCAGCCAGGTGATGACGTGCTCGTTGAGAAACTGGCGTTGAATCTTGCGCCAACGGCGGGCCTGGCGCTGCTGATCCATGAGCAGCGCCTCGGCCTCCGCTTCGACCAGGAAGGCCAGGAAGGCCAATTCCACAGGAGCCGAGTCGGCCAAATCACCGTCTGGCTCCAGGCCATATTGGCGGTATTGGCGAGCCACGTCGTGGGTGGTAGGACTGAGGAGGCGACCGTTGAGGGCCAGTGATTCGTAAAGGGGTACGGGACGGCGGCCGGGGCGAGAGATCACCTGATCGAAACGGCGTTGCAACTCGTCGGCAGCAACGGATGGGAGTTCCTTCAGCGCAAACAGGGCTCGACGGCAGGCCGCCGAACCGAGGTGCTGTGCGCCCTCGGTCACGGCGTCGGCCAATGGTGTTTGCAGGGGTGCACCAGCCAGGATGCTGGCATCATTCAGGGCCTGCGCCAGCGTGTCTATCAAGATGGAGCGGGCCATGCGTTCGGCGTGTGGCGTTTCACCCATGATTGAGTGCGCCTTAGTCCTGGCCGTTGTGATGATGCAGCGCCGGCGTGGGATACGCATAGACTTCGGGTTCATCGACTTTGGCGCCATTGGTGATGCCCCGCAAGCTGAGCGCCACGGCGATCAGAATCAGGATCGTCTCGACTATCACGATCAGGCCGCCGATTCCGGCCGTGTTAATCAGTTGGTAGACAAAGTGATAAAAGGGGTTATCAAGTGGAAAATTCATGGGACACCTCGTTAGTAGGTTGGTTCGTTATCGCCAAAAGCCGGTTGCAGACCCCCAGGGGGCCGGGACGATTCGGGTAAGGGCATCTGGGCACTGTCTCGGGTTTCGTCAATCACCCGGCCTTCCCGCACCTCCCATACCGAAACGGCAGGGATGAGCTTGAAGAACAGCACGAACAGGAAAATGAACAGGGCCGTGGAGGCCGCAAACAGCGACCATTCCGTCAGCGAGGGAGTGTACAAACCAACAGGCATCAGGCGGGGATGCGTCATCGTCGGCACCACGATATTCCAACGCTCCAGCCACATGCCCACCAGCACGAAGCCGGAGGCAATGATCATGGCGTCGATAATATGGCTCTTCAGCCAGGGGAGGATGCTGAGAATCGCCACCGTACCAAAAACACCGGCGACGATTCGCAACGTCGGTGACGGCAAACCGCTGAGCAAATCGGCAGTCACCCCTTGCGTCTGCGGAACCAGCAGGGCGAGGATGGCCAGAACCGACACCACGCCGTTGGCCAGAGCAAACCGGGGCCGGAAGACCCGCGAGCGCTGCCAGGAGTCAGGTGTAAGCAACGGGAAGACCAGGACGATAAACGCCATGATCATAATCACGACCATCGTCCAGAAAGTGAAGCTAAACTCGCCCCACAACTTGCTGGCCAGAACAGGGAACTCGGCGGTCAACTGGCCGGCGGCCTGTGTCATGTGCTCGGCATACGTGAAGTAGAACCAGATTGCAGCCATGGTGATGAAAATATAGCCCAAATTGCGATACTGGCGCTCGGTGATGTATTCCTCGAGATGAAATGATCGGCGGGCGGCCGTCATGGCGATGAACAGGGCGCCAATGCCGGAGAAAATAGCCCCGACCACAAAGTAGGGCCCAAACACCGTACTATGCCAACCGGGCTGCACCGTGGTGGCCAGAATCCAGGAGATAACCGTGTGGACTGAAACCGCTACGGGGATGATGAGCACAGCCATAACGGCAATCATCTTCTCTAGCCGCAACCACTGCGTGCGGTTGCCACGCCAGCCCAGGGCCATCAGCTTGTAAAGACGTTGCCGCCAAGCGGGGGCACCCTCGGGGATATTATCGCGCAGCAAGGCGGCATCGGGAATGATGGGCAGGTACAGATACGTGAGGCTGCCCAGGAAATAGGCTGTCACCGAGACGGCATCCCACAACAAGGGCGATTGTAAACGCCCAAAGCGGAAGAGATAGAGGATGCGATCCGGACGCCCCAAATCGAAAATGATCTGCAGGGTACCGACGATCAAGGCGAAGGCCGTGATCGCCTCGGCAATGCGGGTGATGGGGCGGCGCCACTCGGCGTTCGACACGCGCAAGATGGCTGAAATCAGGGTGCCAGCATGGCTGATACCGATGAAAAAGATGAAGTTCACCATGTACATGCCCCAATAGGCGGGCCGCTCCATGCCGGTGGTGCCCAGGCCCAACACAAATTGGCGGACGTACATGATCAAACCCCATAGCATGATCAGGATCAACACGCTGATCATGAGATAGAATTTTCGTCCGGCGTGGAACAAAGGGTCCAGCAGAATCTCTCTATCGTGTTTGCTGATGCGCAACATGATTACTTGCCCTCCTGCAGATAGATGGTCTTGGGATGGGTACCGACTTCTTCCAGCAAACGGAAGGCCCGATCGCTCTCGGCCAGCCTGGAGACTGTGCTATCGGGATCATTCATATCGCCGAAGAAGCGGGCTTTGCCAGTGCAGGTTTGCACGCAGGCTGGCATGTATTCATCAGGGCGGAAGTCCCGACCTTCGGCCTCGGCGCGGGCATGTGCCTTTCGCAAACGATGAACACAGTAGGTGCATTTCTCGACCACGCCTTTGGGGCGCACAGCCGGTCCTTCCAGATCACCACGTCCTTCGATTTTGTCGGGGTTCAGGTGTTGTTCCAGGGGGGATTCGAATTCAGGGGCGAACCAGTTAAAGTAGCGCACCCCATAGGGGCAGGCGACGGTGCAGTAGCGGCAGCCGATGCAGCGAGCGTAATTCTGCCGCACCAACCCTTCTTCATCGATGAAGGTGGCCTGCACAGGGCAGACTTTGATGCAGGGCGGGTTTTCGCAGTGCATGCAGGGGCGTGTGAGATAGTGGGTTTTAGTATTGGGATAGTCGCCAGATTCCTCGTGCGGCGCCGGGAAGACGTCGTTCCAGCGCATCTCCCGGCCCTCCCAGGCCAACTCCGGTGAGACGACCGGGGTGTTGTTCTCGAAACGACAGGCGATGCTACAGGCCTGACAGGCGACACATTTTTCCAGGTCAATGACCATAGACCATTTTGGCATGATATTGCTCCTCAGGCTTTACGAACTCGTACGCGGGTATTGGTGAAGGCGGCCAGGCCGGTGGCTGGCTCTGTCTGGCCCGACATGACCGTCAGGCCATTGGCGCCCCGGTTTTTGGCATAGCGTCCGCCAGCAGTGTGCCCAAAGTTGTAGGGCATGTTAACGGTGTCGGGGCGCAGTCCGGGCACGATCTTGAGCCGGGTCTGGACACGACCGAAGGGGCTTTCGACCACCACCTCGTCATCCTTTTGCAAGAAATGCTTCCGGGCAGTTTCGGGATTCATCTCTACCCAGCCCCGCCAGGTTTCGCCCACCGTCATGCCGCTGATCTCCATCAGCGTGGGCATGTTGGCAGCGGCACTGACCGGCCCCAGGCTCATGAGCGTGATCACATTCAGGTGCAGGGGGTAGTCGTTGGCGTCGCCCTGATAAGGGGGGGCCTCGTAATGCGGCAAATAGACAGCATCGCCGGTGACCGAGAGCCCCAGGGCGGCCAGTTGCTCGGGACTGAGGGCGTCGAGGGCACAGCTTAATTCGCGGGCGTAAAAGTCGAAGCGGCCATCCCGCGGGGCCGACAGGCGATCACTGCCGACGACTTCCTGCACCCAGCGTTCATTCCCGCGGCGGGCAGGATGGTATCCGGGCACCATCCACACCCCCAGTTCCTTCAGGGTGTCCCAATCGGTGCCGATATTCTGCAAACGATATTGCAACACTTCTTCATAGCTGCCCCAGGGGAAGGCCGCAGCCACAGGCCCGCCCATGGTCTGAGCCACACGCAGGAAGAAGTCGGCCGTGTTCATGGTGTTGTAAAGGGGTTCGATCACCGGCTGGCGCAGAGCGATGCCGGGATAACCAATACCCTCGATATGATCGTCTTGCCAGCGTTCCAGGAAGGTGGGTTCAGGCAACACCAGATCGGCATATTGAGCCGAATCATCCATGAAGGAAGCGAAGGAAACGATGAAGGGGATTTTCGAGAAGGCGTCGATAAAGCGTTGGCCGCCAGGCGCTTCGAAGACCGGATTGGCGCCGGTGAGGAAGAGGGTATCGACGCTGGCACCGTTGAGCACATGGTCGGCCACGGCCTGATAGGCGTGACGCGCCAGCGGGTACTCGGAGCCGGCACCATCCAGGCGCTGCTGTTGGCGGCCGGCCTCGGCCACGGGGTCAGAGGAAAGCTCGGGCCAGGAGGTGCAGGGCATGTAGCGCTGGGTTTGCACGCCACCGGGTTTATCGATATTGCCAACGAGGGCATTGAGCATATGCACGGCCATGCCCGCGTAAAGGCCGCCGATGCTGCCGTTGAGCATGCCACCTTTGCCGGCCAACATGGCCACGCCGGGCTGATTCTTGGCAAACTCACCCGTCAGCCGGGAGATGGTCGTCGCCGGCACGCCCGTGATCTTCTCCACTTTGCGGGGGTCGTAGTTTTCGAGAACAAAGTTTTTGAAGCCTTTATGTTTCACACCATCCGTGCTAAAGTCTTCAAAACCGAATCCGTATTCGTGGACGAATTCAAAGTCAATCAAACCCGCTTTGATCAACACATGGGCCATGCCCAAGGCCAGGGCGGCATCGGTGCCGGGGACGATGGGAATCCATTCATCGGCTTTGGCGCCGGTGATGCCCTGCCGGGGGTCGATGACGACGATCTTGCCACGCGTGGCGCGACCGCGACGCATGTAGGACTGTCCGGCCACGGTGCGCTGCACCCAGGGGCCTGCTTCCAGCAAATTGGCACCAAAGCTGAGGATATAATTGCTGTTTTCGAGATCGTAGTTGGGGAAGTTGTAGATGCCCTGGGTGTAGTAGGTCGCCAGCTTGGCGGCTTCGACATTGAGGCTGTCTTTGGATATGGCATTGGGTGAGCCCACCGCCTGCATGAAACGGTCGAAGAAGGAGCGAAGCTGGCCGCGGGTTTCGCCGTACAGGAGGGCGGCTTGTTCGGGATGCCCGGCCTGACGCAGGTCGTTCAGGCGCTGGGCGACTTCGGTAATGGCCTCGTCCCAGGTGATCTCCCGCCATTGGCCCGAACCCCGTTCGCCGCTACGACGTAAGGGGTTTTTGAGCCGGTCGGGGTTGTACAGCAGTTCCAGGGATGCCTGGCCTTTGGGGCAGAGGGCGCCAAGATTGATGGGGTGCATGGGGCTGCCCTCCATCTTGACGACACGGCCATCGGCGACCCGGGCTAACATCCCGCAGCCACTGGGGCACAACAAGCAGACCGTGGGGACGATAACATCTTCGCCAGAAGTCTGGAACTGGGGGGTGGCAGCTTCGATGGTGGAGCTGCGTCGAGTCAGACCCGGAACAGCGCCGGCAACGGCGGCCACACCGGCAGTAGCGCCAGAGATTTTAAGAAATTGACGTCGGGTAAAGTGAGCCATTAGTTCCCTCCACACGAAACGGGGGCTGTCAGAGACTGGCAGGTGAATTCGGCCGCGGTTAGCGGGATGGACGAGGGCGGTGGGGCCATGGTGCCGCTGGCGATGCCTTCCACAAAGGTCACCAGGGCAGCGAGTTGTTCGTCCGTGAATTTACCGGTGAAAGCAGGCATGCCGCTACGCAGTCGGCCACGTTGGATCGTGGATCGAATTTTGTTGGCTTTGAGGCCGCTGCCAGCAATGGTGGCGCCAAAGCCACCTTCACCCTGCAGGCCGTGGCAGGAGGAGCAGGCGATGTCCCAGAGTTCGGCGCCATCGGAGATGCCGGGGGCCAGGAGCACGCCTGGCAGCTCTGGCACCTGGTCGGGCTTGCCCTGGGCAGCCCAGAGCATGCCCCGCAAGGTGCGAGGACCGCCGCCGCCAGGGTTCACATGGCATGTGGAACAGGATTCGTTGGTGCGGGCGGCGTATTCGGGAAGGGCATGCACGGGTTGAACGTTGGTGACGCCAGAGGTGATCAAATACGCAGCCAGAGCGATGAGTGTAATCAGAGCAATGGGAAGGAGTTGGACAATTTTGCGTAAGTGTTTTTTCACGCTTAGCTCCTGATCGGGATCGTGGCGCCCCCCAAAGGAGCGCCACGAATTGAAGTGTGGAAAGGGAAGTGTGGAGCCAGTCGATTATTCGGCGGGCAGGGTTTGAGCGTACGCCAGCACATCGATAATGTCTTGCAGAGACCAACCCAGGTTCAGGCCGGAAGGCATAATCGCACCGGGATTCCCTACAGAAGCCTTGTTGAAGAACTCCCACGGGTTATCAATGGCGATGGTGCCCACATACTCGACCTCTTCACCATCATCGAAGTCGATGGTTTTGCCATCATCGCCGTGGCATTCGGCACATTCTTTGAAGAGGACCTCGCCATGGGCGGCATCTCCATTGACGGTCTTGTCGGCATTGATGAAGTCGGACTTGTCTACCATGCCTTGCTGCAGGAAGGCTACCAGGGCCTGAATCTGCTCGTCGCCCATCATGCCGTCGCCAGCAAAGTTGTGATCGGCGTTCTTGCTGCCATCCAACCAGGCGGTCAATTCGTCGGCACTCATGCTGGCTGCATCAAAGACGCCCTTGAAGCCGGTTTTGTGCGAGCCGGAGCTGTAAGCGCCGTCGACGCCTTTGTAATCCCAGCCGTGGCATTCCTTGCAGCGCCAGCTATCGGCGCCACTGCGGGTGTTGCTGCTCTGGGTGGCCCATAGGGGCTGATCGCTTGTGGGAGCATCCACACCCATGGCCTTCCACCATTTATCATAAAGCAGGCCGCCTTCGGTCACAGGTGAAGAAGTAGGCAGAGAAGTTGCATAAATCAGCAGATCGGCATATTCCTGGTCGCTAGCGCCAATGTCCACCATGGAAGGCATGCGATCGACGCCAGGCTGACCAAAGCGCGCTTTGTTCAGGAATTCCCAGGGGTTGTCGCTGGCGATGGTGCCGTAATACTCCACCTCACCTTCGTCTGCACCGAAGTTGATAGCCAGGCCCTGCGGCCCGTGGCAATCGGAGCAGTTGTCATCAAAGAAAGACTTCCCCATTGTGGCGTCGCCGCCGACCAGGGATTTGTCGGCGTTGACGAATTTGGAGTCATCCACCAGTTCCTGGCTCAGGAACAGGGACAGATCGGTGAGGGCTTGATCGTCCAGGACAGAAGAGAAATCATGGTCGGGGTTGGTTGCGCCCTTGAGTGTCGCCAGGATTTCGTTGGGACTTGTGCCAGCGGTTTGAAATACACCCACAAAGCCAGTCTTGTGCGAACCGGAACCGTAAGCGCCGTCAGCGCCTTTGTAATCCCAGCCGTGGCATTCTTTGCAGCGCCAGGTGTCGCCGTCGGAACGCATGTTGCTGGATTGGGTGGCCCACAGCGGTTGGTCACCTGCAGGGGCGTCTACGCCGAGTTCTTCCATCCAGTCGTCATAGAGGCGGCCGCCGCGCAGCGAATCACCCACCAGATCGGACTCGGGGACAGCGGTGGCGACCGGGGCCTTGGTGGGTGCGGGGGCTTGGGTGGCTACCGGGGCCTGCGTGGGCACGGGCGCCTGGGTGGGTTGTGCTTTCTGTCCGCCACATGCTGCCAAAACAAATGCGGCAAGGAGCAGAACAGCCAGCATAACGATGGTTCGTTTGTTCATGACTTCCTCCTAAGAAGAGAATTAAGTTGATTGACTACCACTACCAGAAGGCATGGAAGTTTGCGCTAATTCGACAATGCGAACCTTGAGTTCCTGCAGGGCGGCTCGCAGCGAGGCAATGTCCTCTTCGTGCAGGCGTTGGGTGGCCTCCAATTGGCGCTCCAGCACCAGGACGACATAAGCCAGGTCTCTTTCGTTGGCCATGTGAGGATGGCCTGTTTGCTGAGTCTGGGACATTGGTGGTTCCTCGGTCGGGGTGAAAAATGAATGAGAGGGCTCTGTCTCTCATCCTGTGTTCATCTTAGCATTCAGGTTGGCCGAAGTGAACACCCGATCGGCTATCGATCGGGTATCATGTGGCTATAAAGCTGTCTCAGCGCCGATAATCGGCGCATTCCCCTGTCCCCTTTCGCCTTCGCCTGTTCCCCTTCTTATATCTTCGGCAAACTTTTCAGACTCACCCGCATCGGTCATGAGGCCACAGCAGCCGTCCCCGCCGATTGAAATCGGGCTTTTTAGGCGCTTCGCGCCGGAGGTCGGCCTCCGCCGACCGATCTTGTTGACAGCGAGGGCCTGTCGATGCGATAGGTGCTGTTGAGCCAGCACTTCGTCGCCACGAGCTAGCACTGCAAATAAATTTGCAGGCTCACAAGGCCAAGTCCCCGCAGGGACTCTACCCCAGCCGCGCGCATGGTCCGTCCCCGCCGATTGAAATCGGGGCTAGGG
>JAADGC010000069.1 GCA_013152585.1 Chloroflexota bacterium | reverse complement strand
CCCTCGAGCGCAGTGAAGGGTAACCTCGGCCAACGTCAGCCCTAAAAAGGAAAGTTATTCCTGGACGCTACCTAAGGCTGAACCCGACTTATTTGCGTAACGCCCGCAACACCTGCATATCCCCGCTATCGAACACGCCCAGGCCCAGGGCAAAGAGCCCGTACAGCAACGCCCCCAGGGGGATGGCCAGCCATAGAGAGATGCCAGGGAGAAAGAAAAGCGCGGTTGCCATGATCGCCGCCGCCAACGCCGGGCGCCCCAAACAGCGTAATCCGAACGGAAGCCCATAATCAGCGCTGGCGCGCCAGGCCAGCAGTGCCCCCACCCCATACACTCCCATCAATCCCCAGGCCGTGCCCTGCCCCCCCACCCGAGAGCTGAGAAGCGGCAGCAACACCACGGCCACACCCACCATTACCGCCTCCACGCGCATGGCTGCACCAGGCCGATCCCCGGCCATCAGCGTGCGCGTAAGCAGAATCTGGGCGAAATAAGCCAGCAGCGCCCAACTCAGCAGCGCCAGAATATCCGCCGCGGCGCCATAGGCCGGGCGCTTATACAACAAAGCAATGATCTTGGGTGCCAGCACCGTGGTTCCCGCTGCCACCGGCAACAAGAGCACAAAGCCGTATTGCAAGGCCTTGCCCGTGGCCAGGGAAAAACGATCTTTGGCCTGTACGTACAGCCGTGAAATCGCCGGGTATACGGCATCGGTGAACGACAACACCAGCGTCATCAGCACCTTCACCAGTTGGAATGCGGCATCATAAATGCCTGTGGCCGCCTCGCCCGCCACCACAGACAGTACCAACACATCCAGACGCTGCAAGAAAGCGTCCAGCGCCGCCATGCCAAAAAACTCATAGGACCGGCGCAGCAACGTGCGGGCAAAAGTCAGGTCGATTTGGGGATGGCGGATGTAGCCCAAACGGATGGTAGATCCTACGACGGTGGCCGCTGCCAGGCCAATGCCGGCAATGCGAATGGCCGCCAAGGCCATCACGCCGCCGCCATGCGCCAGCAGCACAACCGCCACGGCCAACTGCGCTACCGAGCTCAGCACTTCGGCGAACACCAGGAACTGCATGTTTTCGTGTGCGCGCAGCAAAGCCCCTGCCACCGAATAGAAGGTGAATAACGGCAGCGCCAGCACTGCCAGCCGCAGCATCGTCTTCGTATCCGCGGGGTAGGGCATGAGCGCCACGATGCCCACCATGGCCACCATAAAAATCACCGTCGTACTGCCCTGCGCCAGCAGACCCGCCCAGAAATAGCGGTTGCTGGCGGCATAATCGCGCGCCACCTCGCGCGTAATCAGCCGCGGCAATCCAAATGATGCCAGCACCTGAAAGATATTCAAGAACGCCAACAAGATACTGAACTTTCCCTGCCATACCGCCCCATACACATTGGCGATGTAGAGGATGAGCACAAAAGCCAGCAGGATGCGAATCCCCTGGGCCGCACTGAGAAACAGCGTGTTGCGCGCTACCGATCGGGTTGTGTTCATGCAAAACGTGCATCCTGCCGGTCGGGGATTGGTTGGTGGTGGGGAGCCGGGCGCAGCATACGGATCAGACTGGTCTTGATACATGCCGCCCACAGATTACGCAATTCCCGGAACACGGGATTGCGCCAACGTAGCCATTCCCATTCGTATAACCCATAGCGCAACATAAAGCCCAAAGCGCCGAACAAGTGCATCAGCGCCACGGTGGCAAAGCCGTAACGGCGGCGCAGATCAATATCGAGCGAATCGATATTGTGAGCATGAAAATCAGCGCCCAGTTGGCGGGCGCTGCCGCCGATATGATGCGTGACGGCCACTGCCGGATAACACATCACCCGAAAGCCATGCTGCCGGATGCGACGGCACCATTCCACATCTTCCGAATACATAAAATACCGTTCATCCATCATCCCTGCCCGAGCCACGGCCTGCGCCCGCACAAACATACTGGCCCCCGACACCCAGTCGACCTCGATGGGCTGAGCCTGCTGATACAGCGTCTGCGCCAGCCACAAACCGCGGAAATGGCGGGGGAACAACCGGTACAAAAAGGTGGCATAATGGAAGATCGTGCGCGGCGAGGGATCATAACCCGCTGCTCCGCCCTGAATTTTGCCGCGTTCGCCATGTAGTTGCGGTCCCACCACGCCCACCCGGGGATGCTGCCGCAAGAAATCAAGCATGTGGCGTAGGGCATCGGGGGGCAGTTCGGTGTCGGGGTTGAGCAGAAGGATAATACGCCCGCGCGCCCGGGCAATGCCTTGATTGTTGGCGGCAGCAAAGCCACGATTGCTATCGTTGGCAATGATCTGCACCTGCGGATAATGCTGCCGCACCCAGGCCACGCTCTCATCGGTGGAAGCGTTGTCTACCAGCAGCACATCCATGTTCAGGTCGCCTTGCGCCGCAAAAAGCGAACACAAGGCGGCCGGCAAAAAGGCACCGGCATTCCAGTTGACGATGATCACCGTCAGATCGAGGACATCTGTGGGCATAACCCGCCCCATCAAGCCACGTAGCCCAGGCCTTGCAACCGGGCCCGAATAGCCTCTTCATCCTCGGCGCTGAGTTCAAAGGAAGCGCCCCCGCCCAGATCCTGATCATCTTCTTCGTATTGGATGGGTTTTCGGGCGAATTCATCTGTCAGGGCTTCGGTCAGCACCCGGCCATCCATGGCCCGCGGAATGGGCACATCGAGCAGATGCAGGACGGTGGGGGCCAGATCGATGAGCTGGGCATCTTGCAGACGGGCGTGGGCCCGCACCCCATGGCCGACCATGAGACAGATGCCTTCGATGATGTGGGTGCCTGTCTGATCCAGGGCATACGCGGCGCCATACCGCCCGAATTTTTGTTTGTGGCCGAAAATGGGGCCGTCGGGGTGACCTTCGTAATCCTTGGTCCCCAGATATTTGTCATCGACCCAGCGGATCAGCAGGTCGGGAGCACGTTCGATTTGATCGCCGGTATAGATGTCTTGGCGGCGCATGACTTCGGCGACCATCTTTTCACCCGTGTCGGGATCGCGTAATTCATGCAGAGCGGCGGTGATATCGGCGATCATCTGTTCGGTCGCCTCCGGCTCGATCACGCCTTGGGCATCCCGGCCCTTGATATTGAGGTTGATGTTGCCAAGATTGCCGGTGGCATAGGCAAGGCTATGGGCCCAGTCGTAATCTGCTTTTTCGATAAAGGTGTCGATGGCGGCGTGGGCGCCCGAGAAACGCTTGAGAAAGCCTTTGACGGCTACGGGCAGGAAGCGTTGCGCCAGATACAGAGTTTGTTTGACCACAATCCGGGCCACGTGGCGGCCCCGGTCCATCAGCGTCAGCTCGGCGCCCTTTTTGTAGCGCAGCCAGCCTTTTTGGGCCAGCCAGCGATCCAGATAGACGGTTTTGACGATGGGGCCGGCGCCGTGATCCGACATCACGAACAAGGTCACGTCAGGGGGCAGCTCTTCGATGATGCCGGCCAGATGCTGGTCGATGCGCTTGTACACCTGCAGGATGGCGTCATGATTGGGCTGATCGGGGTCAGAAAGCAGATGCCACGAGCAGTGCTGGATGGCGTCCGTCTCCATCACCACCCACATGTAAAAATCCAACGCTTCCCGATTCAGGGTACGGCGCAGCAACTCGAAGCGCTTGTCTACGCCTTCCAGCGTCTCCTTCAGGTATTGCGCGTGTGATTTGCCCACGGTGCTGACGGCGATGAAGTGAACATCGTTGACTGCGGATTTAAGTTCCGGCGGGTAGGCGTAGGCAGAATCGAGGCCGGGAGTGTCGAGGCCGGAGATCAAAAAGCCGTTGACCGGTTCCGGCGGGAAGGTCATGGGGACGTTGACCACACCCACACGGCGCCCGGCATCCGATAGAATCCGCCACAAGCTGCGGCCCGAGCGCCGGGCCGCATTGGTGAGTTCCTGCTCGTAGGTGCCGGGGATGCGGCGGGAAAAGTCGAAGACGCCATGTTTGCCAGGGTTGAGGCCGGTGATGAAACTGGACCAGGCGACGGCAGTGAGAAACTGGATGGTGGAACGCAGGCCGCCCCAGGCACCCTGCTCCTGCAGTTTGGCCAAAGTGGGCAGATGACCCTGGTCAATCCATGGTTGCAGGAGCGTCCAGGGCACGCCGTCGAGGCCAAAGACCCAGACGCGGGGACGGGTGGCAGGAGTTGGTGGTGGGGTGTTCATGGGAATGGGGAGTAGGAGTGGGGGGAAGGCAAGCAGGCGGCGGTTCATGGTTCAAGCTGCGTGGGATTTAGACGATAGTATACACCCCGGAGGGGGAGATGAAGAAAGACAAGACCTTGGCCGCGAACATTTTTAATTGTCTGAATTACCTGGTGCTTTCATACTTGGTGTACTATTGCCAGGTTGATTCTTGTGGTTCAACCGCATTTCAGAGGGTCTCACAGTGACCTCCGGAAGGTGACCAGGACATTTTCGCCCAAGCGGAGTGTTTTTAGCCACCTCCGGAGGTCTGAATTGCGACCCCCACGGAATCAAAAAGAGCCATTCTTGTTCATTGGATTTTATAGGTGCTTTTCATGGCAGCAACATTCCCCTCACATCCATCTCGTCCCAGCATCTGGCCCTATATTTGGTTGGGTATCGCTGGTCATCTTATCTGGGGGGCGTATCCTGTCTTTGCCAAACGCGCCGTGCAGGAGGTGCCCAAGTTTTCGCTGCTGGTGTTTGCCTGGCTGATGGTCATCGGCGGCGGATTGCTGGTGGCGCATCGGCGTGATGGTCTGTCGTGGCGGGAGATGGTGCGCACGCTAACACATACGCACACGCTGTGGGCGTTGGCCTTGTTCGTTGTGCTGCGTTCGGTGACGAACATCATTGCCATCGACCTCACGCGGGCCGTGTGGGTGCAGTTGATTAACCTGATGGCGCCTTTTGTGGTGGCATTGTTGGGCGCCTGGATGTTCGATCAGCCCACGCCGCGGTTTACGTACGGGGCCCTGGTGCTGGGCACCGTGGGTTCGGCCCTGGTGCTGGTGGAAGATTGGACGCAATTGAGTGCCAATTTTACGGGGCGGGACCTGTTGGGGCTGGCCACGTCTGTTGTTTCGATGTTGGCCCTGGCGATGTATTTCCAGTTGGTGCGGCGCAGTCATCTGCATCATGCCAGCCGCGGCATGATTATGGCCCAGCAGGGGTTGGCTGCCTTGCCGGTGTTTGTGGCGTTATCTTGGCTGACGGGCGAGGATTGGTCTGCCTGGCAGACGGTATCGTTCTCGGGCTGGCTGGCGGTGCTGGCGGTTATTTTTGTGGTGCAGGTAGCCGGCAACCTGATCCAGATTACGGCTCTGAGCGGGGTTTCACCGGCGCTGGTGACGAACATGATGGCATTGCGGCTGATCTCGGCGCTGGCGCTGGGATGGGTGATTTTGGGTGAGCGGCTGCAGACTCCGTGGCAGTGGCTGGGTTTTGTGGTGGTGATTTTGACCGTATCCCTTTATCTGCAATTACAAAGAGAGTGAACAAGTCGCAGGCGCAGGCGAGCCTATGGCCTTATGTGGGACTGGGAATTCTGGCCCATGTTCTCATTGGCAGCTATCCGGTGTTTGGCAAGCGTGCCATTGCCGAAGTACCCAAGTTTGGCCTGGTGATGATCGCGGCCATGGCGATGATGCTGACTGCTGCTGGCATCATGCGCTGGCGCGAACATGTCAGCCGGCAGCAATTTATGCAGGTTGTGCGGGAGCAAAAGGTCTTGTGGTTGTTTTCAGTGGTGGTGGCGGCGCGTTCGGTCACCAATATTCTGTCGATTTCGTTGACGCAGGCTGTGTGGGTGAGCCTGATCGGCATCCTGGCGCCGTTTCCGGTGGCCATGTTGGGAAACTGGGTGTTTGCGGAGCCGACACCGCCCTTTACGTACCGGGCGGCGGTACTGGCAACCGCCGGGGCCGTGCTCATGTTGGTGCCAGATTGGTCAAGCATTGGCGCCGGCTTCACGGCTAGCGATGTTTTGGGTATCGCCGTGGCCCTGGTGTCGTTGCTGTTGTTTGCTGTGCATTACCATCTCATTCGCCGTAGCCATCACCGGCACGCCACCAGCGGTATGATTTTGTTTCAGCAGGGTTTGGCTATGACCACGGCCTTTTTCATCCTCACCGTGCTCACACACGAAGACTGGAGTGCCTGGGGCCGGGCGTCGAGCACGGGTTGGCTGGCGGTGCTGGCAGTGATTCTCCTGCCCCAGGTAGGCGGGAATCTGTCGCAGATTACGGCCATGAGCCGCATCACGCCGGCGCTGATCACCAGCTTTATCGCCCTGCGTTTGGTTTCGGCTTTGCTGCTGGCGGGCGTGGTGCTGGGCGAACAACTGGTGGCGCCGTCGCAATGGCTGGGCGCGGCACTGGTGATCGTGGTCGTCAGCGGCTATCTGGCGTTGCAAAGAAGAGGGTGGCGTGGATGACGATGCGGTATGGCTGAGTAGTTACATTTTACGATTGTCTCATTCCACAACACAGCACTTTTACAAGTTATGATCGTATCTGCTCCGAAAATAGAGGGTAAAGTGTCACCCTGAGCGATAGCGAAGGGAAGCTCGTTCGCCGAAGACGAGCTTCCCTTCGGCTGCGCTACTAAGAAACAAAATCCTCTATGTCATTCTGAACGACCAACGGGAGTGAAGAATCTAGCGGTTCACGGAACGAAAAGATTCCTCAGTTGGTCGTCGAGCAGGAATTCCATAAAGCATACCTTCTGCACTAATATCTTCATCGATGTCAGGCCAGTGTACCCCTTCGCCATTACCAATTAGCCGATAGTTTGCCCGCTGCTCAGGAGTAGCTTCTGATAATCGCCATGACCATACTAATGGCACGCTTATCATACGACCATCCGTTAGATACGCCGTAATCGCATCATCAGTAACATTAATTTCTTGAATGAATACTTCTGTCTTAACCACAGTGTTCATACCATGCCTCGATTATTATTTCCATATTGTCTTGAATTATTCTACGGACACGGTTGAGTTCCCGTGGAGAAAAGCGGCTATTCTTACTCAACGCTATTGGTTCTAACCAGAACTTGCACGTCATCTTTTCACGCTGAACATGCACATGTATAGGCTCATTACAATCAAAGCTGTAGAAAAAGAAACGGTAAGTACCTGGAATGTTTTTGACGGTAGGCATTGAGCAATCCTATTATATACTGACGCTCCCATCATAAACATTATTGCTTGTTTTCGCAAGGAGTGCTCTTCTCCTCCTTCCCCCATTTTTTTCACGACTGGCCGAGGGCGCATACTCCTGCCAGCGCCTCATGTAACACCATTCGCCCCTATTGTACGTGCGACGCATCTCGCAGATGCGTCGCATAAAGACACGTACTCAAAACATCCCCCTGAGTTCCAAAAGAACTACCACTTTTATCTGATTTTCCCTGCCTGTGGTACCATCTTGGCGTTGCAGGCTCTTGCCGCCACCCCTCTCCCCTTTCTCATTCCTTCTGTTTTCTCTGCCGTTCTTCGATCTCTGACGGCCCGTGCTGCATGCAGGGCCAGGGAGCGATTGATGCCTTATGCGTACGCGTCGTTACTTGATTGCTTCTGTTTTGGGACTGATTGCCTTCTTGGTGTATCGGGCGACGGCCGCGCCTGGCGTATTATTCGGAGATGCGGGGGAATTCCAGTTCACCCTGCCGTTGCTGGGCCTGTCTCATCCCACCGGCTATCCCCTGTATCATCTGTTGGGGTGGGTGTGGGAGCAATCCTATCGCCTGAATCCAGCGCAAGGCGCCAATCACTTTAGCGCCCTGTGGGGAGGCGTGGCTGTGGCCCTGTTTTATTTGCTGGCTCAGGAGATCATCGGTCAGTTGACAACGCACTTGCGCTGGCAGCGCGGGAGCAGTTGGCTGGCCGGGATCACCACACTGGTGTTCGCGGCGAATCCCACGTTTTGGGCCGAGGCCACGCGAGCCGAGGTATATACCCTACATGCGGCTCTGGTGGCTGGTCTGCTGGCTTCGACACTGGCCCTGGGACAGCGTCAGTGGTTTCAAAGCCGGGCCCGCAGTGGGGCCCTGCCCTGGGGGCTGGCCCTGTGGCTGGGATTGGGCTTGACCCATCATCTCACGATTATTCTGCTGTGGCCGGGTGTTTTTCTGTATTTGTTATGGCAGCGTCCGGATTTGTTGCGGCCCCGCCGTTTGTTGCGATTGGCGCCGTTTGTTTTGGTGCCGTTGTTGCTTTACGCCTATGTGCCGTGGCGGGGGCCGGCCAGCCCCTGGCTGTCGCCCACCCTGATGCCGGGTCAACACCTTTCGTTATACGATGGGTCGCCCCTGGGCGTGCTGCGTTTTATCCTGGGAGTGGGCTTTGCCCCGGCCCTGCGCAGCCTGGGAGATGCCGTGGCGCAAATTCCCCAGGCCGCGCATCTGTTCCTCGTGCACTTTGGCTGGCCCGGCTTGATTCTGATCCTGCTGGGCTTGCTGGCGTTGCTTTTGGAAGAAAAGATCCTGGCGCTGGTGCTGACCGTGGTCAGTTTTGTGATGATAGTGGGCTTCAATCTTTTTTATGGCATCGGCGATATTTACACGTTTTATATCCCTGCGTATTTGATTGCCACCTTATGGTTGGGCTTGGGCCTGGCGTATGGGATAGAATTGCTCAGCCGGGTGTTGGCTGGGCGCTGGCAGACGGGCTTGCTGGCCTTGGCGTTGCTGGCGCTGCTGCTGCCGGCCTGGCAGGTGCGGAGTTACAGCCATGTTTTTAATCGTTCGCAGGATGACAGCGCCAGCGAATTCTGGCGCCGGGTGCTGACCACGCCCGACCTGCCCGCCGATGCCGTGCTCGTCAGCAATGATCGGGATGAGATCACGCCGCTGATTTATTTGCAGCAGGTCGAAGGCCAGGCGCCTGGTGTTATCGGCATTTTCCCGCTGATGGCGCCAGGGCCGGACTGGGCCGATCTCAACACCACCCTGCATTTGGCCTTGCAAAGCGGGCGGCCGGTGGTGACGGTCAAGCCCATGCCCGGCTTGCAGGCATTGTACGAAACCGCGGCCCTGGGCGATTCTCTCACACGGGTACTGCGCCCCCACCCCGTACCCGACACCAGCTTTGAACAGCCCTACGGCGATTATTTGCGCTGGTTGGCCATCGCCTGGTCGGGCGACACCGCCCCCGGCGGCGTGATCGATGTCACGCTCACCTGGCGGGTGGTGCAAACCCCGCCCGTAGTGTGGCACAGCTTTATGCAAATCTACAACGAGGCTGGCGAAAAGGTGCTGCAGGCCGACGATCATCGCCCCGGCGGCGACTTTTTGCCCTCATCATTGTGGCGACCGGGCGACATCATGCTCGACACCTTCCAGCTTCCCTTGCCCCAGGATCTGCCGCCGGGCGGGTACACCCTGGTGGCGGGGTTTTATGATCCGGCAACGGGCCAGCGCATGGCCGATCCCCTGCCGGTAGCCTCGATTCAATCTCCCTGAACGGACTTTTGTGTATGTTTGATGCTGCATCCCCTCCTAAAGAACTCGAGCAACGCCTGTTGGCGGCCGGCGTTGTCGATGCTGCCAGTCTACAATCTGCGCTGGCAGCCGATGCCGAATTGCGCCGGCAATATGAACGCTGGCTGGTGAGTCTGATCTTGCAGCGTTTTGCTGCCACGGCCGATGAGCAGGCTTTGCAAGCATTGGTGGAGCAGGTCCCTTTTCTGCTGGACGAGGCCATGATCGAGGCCATTCAGAGAGCTGTAGCCCATGCCGAACGCCGGGGAGATGCCGTCAATGCTCAGGCCCTGAATGGGCGTTTGCAAGCCCTGGTGGCTCTGAAACAGCAGCGCCGGCAGGCACAAAAGCAAGGAGCCATAGCCAAAGCGTTGCTGGCATTTGTGCAGGCAGGTGACGAAAATGTGGCGGCGGCTGTTTTTTGGCAGAACCGGGATATGCTGGCCAATGATGATGCCGAGGCTCTCCTCATCAATCAGTTCGAATCGCAGGATCGCACAGCCAAGTACCATCTGGAAAGGCGGCGGCAGTTGCTACGGGTGCTGCGCACACGTTGGGACGAGATGCGGGCCGAATAGAGGGCCGGTGCGGCACGCACGGCGCACTTCCAAAAAGAGGACACACACCCCATCGGAGTGTTCCTCCCGCAAAAACGTCCCGGCCTGTGCTATAATAAGAGAGTCGTCGTGTGTCACCTACCCGGAGGCTGCGCTATGGTTTCACGTCAAAATATCAGACAAATCGGCGCTTATCTCTACGAAATCGACGCTTCGTGTGGCCCGGATATGCGGGTGCCGGCGCGCATCTATGCCGATGAAAGCATCATCGATGCGGCGCTGCATGACCGCTCGTTGGAACAACTGATCAATACGGCCACCTTGCCCGGTAGCCTGTGCTATGCCCTGGCCATGCCTGATATCCATCAAGGCTACGGCTTTCCCATTGGTGGCGTGCTGGCGACCGACGCCAGAACCGGTGTGGTCTCACCCGGCGGGGTGGGCTTTGACATCAATTGCGGTGTGCGGCTGCTGGCCTCGGAGATGGAAGCAGATGAAGTGCAGCCCTATCTCTCACAATTGGCCACTTCCCTCTATCAGCATATCCCCAGCGGCGTAGGCGTGGGAGGCTTCCTCAAACTTTCTACGGCGGAGGTGGACGAGGTGCTGGCACGTGGTGCGCGTTGGGCTCTGGACAAGGGCATGGCGTTGCCTGCCGATCTGGCTCACACCGAAGAACTGGGACGCATGGCCAGCGCCCGTGCCGACAAGGTGAGCGGGCGGGCCAAACAACGTGGTCGAGATCAGGTGGGCACGCTGGGAGCGGGGAATCATTTTGCTGAGATCGATATCGTAGATGAGATATTCGATGATACGATCGCCCAGGTCTTGGGTCTGTTTCCGGGGCAGGTCGTGCTGCAAATCCATTGCGGTTCGCGGGGACTGGGGCATCAGGTCTGCACCGATTACGTGCAGGCATTCCAGGGCGCTGTGAAAAAATACGGGCTGACCTTGCCCGACCGCCAACTGGTGTGCGCCCCGGTAGCCTCGCCCGCAGGCCAGGATTATCTGGCAGCGATGGCAGCAGCAGCCAACTATGCCTGGGCCAATCGGCAAGTGCTGACCCATCAGGCGCGGCAGGCATTTGCGCAGGTGCTGGCCGGGCATGTGCGCGGTTACGAACTACGCCTGGTCTACGACATTGCTCACAACATGGCCAAGCTGGAGACACATACGATTGAGGGGCAGTCGGTGCAGGTCTGCGTGCATCGTAAGGGAGCCACGAGGGCATTTGCGCCCGGTCATCCCGCTGTGCCAGCCGACTATGCCCACGTGGGACAGCCCGTACTGGTGCCCGGGAGTATGGGCACGGCCTCGTATGTGCTGGTCGGCACCGCCGGCGCCATGCGTCATAGTTTTGGCTCTTCGTGCCACGGCGCCGGTCGGCGGCTCAGCCGCAAAGCTGCCAAACGGCAGATACGCGGCCAGGAACTCAAGCAGCGCTTGCAACAAAGTGGGATCGAGGTGCGTACCAGCAGCCTGAGGGGCTTGGCTGAAGAAGCTCCGATGGCGTACAAAGATGTGAACAGCGTGGTCGAAGTGGTACATAATGCCAACATTGCCCGTAAAGTCGCGCGTTTGCGTCCGCTAGCGGTGGTCAAGGGATAATTTTTATGAAACGTTTCATAAAAATTTGACATCTCCCCCGCATCCTCGTATAATCCCACCGATTGGATACGCCAGAGAAGCCTTGGTGGCACTGGCGTCTGTTTTTCCACGCCGTTCGTGCGTGAAGCTTCATTCTGCATCCCAAATGAAAGGTGCTCACACTATGCGTGTTGTTTTAATCAATCCCCGATTCCGTCTCCCCATCGATACCCGTACTACGCCTCACCTGGGCCTGGCCTACCTGGCAGCCATGTCAGAACAGCGTGGTGACGAGGTTCGTATCTATGATGCCGACGTCGAGGATCAGCCGCTCGATGAATTCATGCGAGAGTTCAAACCCCATGTGGTTGGCATTACGGCCAATACCCCGCAGGTCAAGCAGGCCTGGCGCCATGCCGAAAAGATCAAGGCAGCCTGGGATGTACCCATCGTGCTGGGGGGACCTCATCCCAGTGTGGAGAGTGAGGAGCTTGATTTTGAATCCGCCCGCCAACCCGCGGTCGATCTGGTCGTCCGTGGCGAGGGCGAAGAGACCTGGATGGAGATTTGTAATCGCATCGAGGATTTCATGCGTGATCAGGAAGACACCTCGACAGCGGCGCTCATGGGGGCGAACAGGGGCATCTGGGATAATGTGCTGGGCATTTCGTACAAGACGGCGGACGGGGCATTGCATCGCAACCTGGGCCGAGCGGCCGTCGATGATCTCGATAGCTTGCCCTGGCCAGCCTATCATCTGTTTCGGATGGACAAGTACACCAATCTACAGCCCGCCACCGACAACGTGGATGGCTCCAAGAGCTTCAGCATTCTTACCAGCCGCGGATGTCCGTATCGCTGCATCTTTTGCTCGCAGTCGATTATGCCCATCAAGTGGCGCAGCCGTACGCCCGAAAACGTGTTGGCCGAATGGAAGCATCTGGTCGAAGACCTCGACGCCCAGGAGATCGGTGTGCTGGATGACAGCGCCAACATCCGCAAAAAGCGCCTGCACACACTGGCCGATATGCTGATCGAAAACAATCTCAACCATGTGCCCTGGATTTTTGTCAACGGTATTCGCGCTAATCTGGCCGATTACGAGCTGATGAAAAAGCTCAAACAAGCAGGTTTGCGACGCACAGCATTTGGTGTGGAAACAGGCAACTCCCAGATATTGAGAGACATCGACAAGAATATCGATCTCGATACCATTCGTAACGCCTTTAAGGCTTGTAAAGAGGTCGGGCTGGAAACCATTGCCTTTATGATTATTGGTCTACCCGGTGAAACGCGTGAAACCATGCAGGACACCATCGACTTCGCCATCGAGCTGGATCCGCTGATTGCCAACTTTAGCATGATGACGCCCTATCCCGGCACCAAGGTATGGGCGCAGGTCAAGCGCCAGGGGCGCATGTTGATTCATGATTGGGAGGACTATGTCTTTTTCGAACAAAAAGCGCGTTACGAAATGGGCGAGATGACGGCTGAGCTGGTGGAAGAGATGTATCGCAAGGCGTACCGGCAATTCTATTTGCGGCCAGGCCCCATCTGGCGGCGGGTGAAGTCGGGCGATTTTTGGATGAACCTGCCGCGTAACATCCGTATTGCCATGCGCACATTTGTGCCTAAAGCCGAAAAAACCGGACTTCGCAAGAAGATCGAAGCGGAGGCGATATCCTAAGTGTTTGTCTCGAATGAACCTCCAAGAGGTGGTCAGAAGTGCCGCCAGCACCGAACTATCGGTGCCCACCTCCCGGAGGTCAAAAACGGGAACTCATTTTTGCACGATTCCTAAGCAACTGCGGTTCGTTGCGAAGTCCGACCAGGATGACAAAATTGTCATCGATTCTGAAATGTTTTTTCAGTCGGAATTCATCTGCTGGTGCTAGCATAGGCTGAGCTGACTTTGCCCCGTGCCCGAGCCAAACTCAGTGCTGCCGGCGCACCGAAACTGCAACAGGAGGATTACGGTATGAAAATCGCCTTCATCGGCCCCAAATGGAACGAAATGGTAAACGCCTATCCCTCGCTGGGTTTAGGTTATTTGGCTGCTGTGGCCGAACAAGAGGGCCACGAAGCATGTATCTTCGACTTTGGCCTGCACCCCGAGCGCACCCTGGAGGCTGAAGTTCAGAACGTGATTGACTATCGTCCCGATCTGGTAGCCTTCACATCGATGACCACCAGCTACGCCAGCGTCGAGCAGGCCGCGGCCATGCTCAAAGATGCCCTGGGGGTCACGACCATCATCGGCGGGCCCCATGCTACTACATTGCCCCAACATACCCTCGAAAACCCCCATTTCGACTTTCTCATCTATGGGGAGGGCGAAGATGTTTTCCGCGACTTTATGCGCGCTCTCGACAATCATGCCCACAACTGGGGCGACATGGCCGGTCTTTGGTACAAAGAAGAAGGCCAGGTGATCGACGGCGGCGAGCGTCCGCTGATCGCTGATCTCGATGCCTTACCCTACCCGGCCCGGCATCTCTTCGAACTCGCACAATATCCGTTGTATGCGCCCAACGGTGAGCAGATGCTTACAGTGTTGAGCAGCCGTGGTTGTCCGTACAACTGTTCCTTTTGTTTTAAGGGCATTGTGGGCCGCACCTATCGCCAGCGCAGCCCCGAAAACATCGCCGACGAACTGGAATATATGATGCAGCATTATGGCGTGCACAACTTCTATTTCATCGACGATCTCTTTACCATCGATGTGCGGCGGCTGGATGAAATCCTTGATCATTTCATCGCCCGCGATATGGACATCCGCTGGCGTTGTTTGGCTCGCGTGGACCGCGTCAACCCCGAGCTTTTGCGCAAGATGTACAAAGCAGGCTGCCGCCAGGTCCATTATGGTATCGAAAGCGGCAACGAAGAAGTGCTCAAGCGCACAGCCAAACATATCCGCCTGGATCAGGTGCAGGATGCCGTGCGTTGGACCGAACAGGCCGGCATCCACAGCAAGGGCTACTTCATTCTGGGGCTTCCTGGCGATAACGAGCAAACCATCGCCGACACCATTGAATTCGCGGCCGGCCTGGAACTCAGCGAAGCGATGTTCTCGATTGCCACGCCCATGCCCGGCACTCAGCTTTGGAACGAACTATTGCGCAAACATCCCGATACGGAATACAATGCCGATTTCACCAAGAGCTATTACTACAACAGCTACACAGCCGAGATCGCCCCGTTTATGAACGTCTCCGACATCGATGATCGCGTCCTCAGCGGATATGCTATCAGGGCCCGCGAGCGCTTTTTAGAAGCTAAAAAACGGCGCATGTACCGGCATAGCTTTGGCGAAACCGCCGGCGATTTGCTATGGAACGCGGCGCGCATCACTCCTATTCGCAAAGTTGGCAGCACGTTGGTCAAATGGGGATTGTTCGACACCTTCCGCCGTACCAAAAGCAGCTTTTTTGGCGCCACCTCCTGGAGCTAAGCTGACAAGGATCGAAAATGACAACACAGACACTTACTTTTCAGGAAAAATTGCGTAACAAATCGCGCATCTATCGACGCAAGGTCATGGGGCCGGTGAAATGGTTGGCTTACGAGACAGGCCAAACCCGCTATGTGCCCCCACCCGACCGCATGTACATCGAATCCACCAACATCTGCAACCTGAATTGCATCATGTGCCCCACCGGTCGCGAAGAAATCACGCGTCCGCACGGTTTTATGAAATGGGAAGTCTTCAAACAAATCGTGGATGAAATGGCACCCCATGTCAAAGCCACCACCCTGCATATCTGGGGTGAGCCTTTGCTGCACAAGCGCATCTATGATATGGTGGCCTATTGTGGCGATAAAGGCTTGCGCTCCGAGATCAGCACCAATGCCACCCTACTTACGCCCGAGCGCTCTCAACGCTTGCTCGATGCCGGGCTCAACGTCATCTATCTGTGCCAGGATGGTATCCGCCCCGAAACCTACGAAAACGTGCGCGTGAATGCCGATTTTACCAAAACAAACAACAACATCCACCGTTTTGTGGAGATGAAGCATCAGGGCGGCTACGGCACCTTTGTCAATTTACAGATTATCGAGATGGAAAACACCAAAGATGACACCGCCACCTTTGTCGAAACCTGGGGCCAGGTCCCCGGTGTCGATCTGGTGCACGTCAAACCTTTCGATTCCTGGGGTGATCAGGTAGAAGAGATCAGCGCTTTGCGACTGGAACAGAGCAAACAGCTTCCCCCCCGCTTTGCCTGTCCCAACCTGTGGTACCACGTGCACATTTACTGGGATGGTGCCATTGCCATGTGTGATCGCGACTTCAACCTCGATTATGATCTGGGCAACGTGATCGACGAGGACGGTGTTGTGCGGGTGATGAAGAACTGGAACGGTGCGAAGATGCAGGAATTACGGCGCCAGCACCTGCAAAAGCGCACCCACGAAGTTTCACCGTGCAACACATGCAGCGAATGGGCCTGGTGGAAGCCCACCCTGGCCGCCGGTTTCGGTAATCGTCCGGTGCAAGAGCAATTGAGTGGGCAGGCGATTCGCACCAACGATAACGGGCACGAATCTGGCATCCCTATCGAACTCGAAATGCCCGAGGAAAGTCTGCATGGCAGCAGTCGATAGGTTGGAAAAACGATTATGACCTTCTTATTTTCACGCAAATCCCCTAAATCCCGTATCCTGTGGCTTGATCTTGGGGATCTTGGCGATCTGGTGCATCCGCGCGGCCCCCACGAACAATGGCAGGATCACGGCCTGGGGCTTTTACGCACCATTCTGCATCAAAACGGCATCGAAACCGACATCGCCTCGACGCGTGCGGTCACATCCTGGGAAGAACTGAAACCGCAGCTTGCCGGCTACGACATGCTTCTGATGAACGTGCGTAGCTACACCTTTCCACCCGCCCTCAAGGCGGCGAAGCTCTTCAAACAGCTCAACCCCAACAGCCTCATCCTCGCCGGCGGCATGCACGCCACCGTAGCCCCCGATGAAATGGAGGCCGTGCCCGAATTCGATAAGATCTGCATGGGCGCCGGCGAAAAAGTAATCGTCGATCTGGTGCGCGATCCCTCGGCTTTTCCACGTTTGTTCCAGGGCGAAAGTGCGCGATCTATGGCCGAGTGGCCCATGATCGACCGCGAACTCTGGCCCCGACCAGCCGGCGGCTGGCGCATGAAGCGTCGCTGGAAGTGGCACTGGCCTATGGAGCTCGAATGCGGGTGGGGGCCAGGTCCTGTGGCCACCATACTCACCAGCCGCGTGTGTCCGTGGCAGTGCGTGTTCTGCAACGAAAGCTCCTACATCAAAGTGATGGGCCGCCGCTCTGTGGATCAGGTGATCGACGAACTGAATTTTTTGGATCGCAAATACGGTGTGGGATCCGTGGTCATTCATGATTCTATGTTTTTCCAGCAGCCGAGCTGGCTGGAAGAATGGTTGGAAAAATACCCGCGGCAGACCAAACGCTGGACTTATTGGGCTGCCGGTCGCGCCGACACCGTGCGCCAATGGCCCGATTTGTTCCAGGCCCTGGTGCGCGAAACCAACTGGCGCACCATTTCCATCGGCTTCGAGTCGGGCAGCGACCGCATTTTGAAGCTGCTCAACAAAGAATCCAACGAAGAGGATAACACCTTCGCCATCGATCTGGTCAACCGCCTGGGCGACGAACTCGAGGCCAAGGGCGAGCAGCCCCCGTTCTTCTGGTCCAACATCATGTTGGGCATTCCGGGCGAGACCCACGAGGATGCTTTCAAAACCATGCGCATGCTCAAGCGCATGAAGCGCGTCATGCCCTCGATTTCGTTCTACGCCCCCTATCCCGGTTCGGCCCTGGGCTACCAACTCATCGCCGAAGGCAAAAGCCTGATGTCAAAGGACGATTACCATCGCTTCCCCGATGACGAAAAAGTCAAGGGTGTCGATTATCAATTTTATCGTGACATGTTGGCCGGCAAATACGACGACGAGATCAACAAAGGTTTGCAGGCAGTCCGGCACGGTTCCGGTTTGTATCAAGATGTCCTCGTTAAGGCCTGAGCCCACGATCACCCCAGTACTCCCATGAGCAGCTTCAGCAACCCTCACTACATGTATCTTTTCGATCTCAAGAACGGAAAGAAGAAACTCGCCTACGGTGAGTCGCCGCAAGATGCCCTGAAAATCATGCGCGTGCGTCTCAGCGAGGCCGAAGTAGCCGAAATCATCCCCGATCAGTACATCAAAATCAACCAGCGCCAGCTTCAAAAATACGTTCATAATTTAGGATAAGCCACATCGTCGTCACGCTATTACGGGTGTGACTGCAACGTGGAAGCTGACAACAGCGCTTCACTTTCTTGAAAGCCGGTAAACCCGTCAACCGGTAGGCCAGCACAAACGACGCTGGCCTCCATCGGCCTGGTTTACTGGTCTGCACGGGCTGAGAAATCGATCAAACAGGACTTGACCTGTACAATAACCACCTCTCTCTTTCTCTCTTTCGATTAATTTTATGAGCATACATCGCGTTACTTTAATCCAACCCGGTCGAGATGGCACCGTCCTTAGAAGGGCGACCATGGCACCTTATACACTGATGCGCCTGGCTTCGCTGGTGCCCGATGCCGTTCCTGTCGAGATCATCGACGAAGACCTGCGCCCCGTGCCCTTTGACGAAATGGGGCCCGGTGATTTGGTAGGCATTACGGCAAAAACATTGCAAATCGAACGCGCACGCTGGATTGCCGAAAGGGCCAAAGCCCGCGGCGCTACGGTGGTGGTGGGAGGGCCCCACGCTACGTTGGCTGCGGACGAAGTGGCGGCGTGGGCCGACAGTATTGCCGTGGGCGAGGCCTATCGCACCTGGCCGCAGATGATCGCCGATTTTGACCGTGGTGCCCTTCAACCCCGTTATGTGGACGAGGAATGGGCTTCGCTCGATAAGCTCGTGCCCATCAGTGATCGCGTCTTGCGTCAGGTTGACGAAAAGCGCAATTATTGGACACCCTATCTCGAGATCACGCGGGGTTGCTCCCGTAGTTGTGACTTTTGTACGGCCATTCGCGTCTCAGGCCGGGTGATGCGACTGCGTCCCGTAGAGCAGGTGGTGGAAGAAATTGAACGTCGCGGGATCAAACGTTTCTTTCTCACGGATGATAATTTCGGCCTTAATTTCCGTCTGCACCCCGAATACATGGAGTCGCTGTTCAAGGCCCTGCGTAAACTCCCCTTGCAGGGCTGGACCTGTCAGGCCGAGCAGTTGGTGGCCGATCATCCCGATTTGCTCAAGCTGGCCCGCGAAGCGCATCTCGACAAGTTCTTCATTGGCTTCGAGAGCGCCAATCCCAACAATCGCCGTCAATTAGGCGGCAAGACAGACGGCAACATCGAGCGCTATCACCAGGTTATCGACAACGTGCACGCTGCCGGTATCGGCGTTGTGGGCTTGTTTGTGTTTGGGTTCGATGGTGATACGCCCGAGATATTCCAGCACACTTACGATGTCATTCGGGAAAGTGAGCTGGAAGGTGTCAGCATCACGGTACTTACCCCGTATGTGGGCACCCCCCAACGCCAACAGTGGATCGATGAGAATCGCCTCATCCCCAATGTCCCATGGTCCTTGTATGATACCACCCACGTCACCTACTACCCGGCACAAATGACGCCGGCCCAACTGGCTGCCGGTTACGATTGGTTGGCCCGCAAACTGTATGGTTGGCCCGGTGTTGCTAGCCGCGGCCTGCGTAACCTTATGCGGCATCCCCTGCGCGACTGGCCTCGCAAAGCATTTGCCAGCTTCAGCACCGATTATGGCTATCGCAAGGCATGCGCTCATCGCGATTGGGTGCCCGATGGCGATGGCATTGGCTATGCCGTGCCCGGCAACACCCGCAAAGGCATTGTCAGCGCCCTGGCCTGAGGTTTGTCGATGGCGACTGCTCATCGAATACCGTCTCCCTCAAAAGTCATCCATCTACCAAGTGACCCAATTAGCGCCTAACCGATCTATCCCCATGCGAATCATCTTAGCAAGTCCCGAAGCCAAAGTATGGTCTTCGCGTAAGCACATCCCCCTTGGCCTGGGCTATCTGGCCGCCGTCTTGCGTGAGGCCGGCCACGATGTCATCATCTACGACGCGTCCATCGAAGATGTGCCCGTTACTTCGTACATCGATAAAGCCGCCGCCGAAGCTAAGCCCTACACCTTTATTGGCATCACCGCCACCACGCCCCTGATTCAGGATGCCTGGGAAATGGCAAAAGTCGCCAAGGATCGAGGCCTCATCACCCTTTTGGGTGGCCCTCATCTCACCATTATGCCCGCCGAATCGCTGGGCCCCGAGCATCCATATGTCGATTACACCTTCAAGGGCGAGGCCGAACACGGTATTGTCGCGTTTGCCGATGCCTTGCTAAAGGACGAAAAGCCCGAAGACGGCGCTATTCCCGGACTCAACTATCGCCACAACGGCGAGATTTATATTTCGCCCATTTCGCCCATCATCGAGGACCTGGATAGCCTGCCTTTCCCGGCCCACGATCTGTTCAAGATCGATCATTACACCAATCTCCAACCCCTGACAGACGGACTGGACCCCCACGCCCGCAGCTTCACCATTCTTACCAGCCGTGGCTGCCCCTACCAGTGCATTTTTTGCTCGAAACCGGTGACCGGCAACACCTGGCGCGGGCGCAGCGTGGAAAATGTGATCGCCGAATGGCGGTGGCTTGTCGAAGGTCTGCATGCGACCGAGATTGGGGTGACGGATGATATTTGGAATTTGAAGCTGCCGCGGGCCAAAGATATTTGCCGACAACTGGTTGCCGAAGGGCTCAACACCGTGTCCTGGACCACCGTCCACGGCATGAAGGTGAATCACACCGATGCCGAGCTGTTCCATCTCATGAAAGCTGCCGGCGCCAAACGGGTCGGCTTCGGGGTGGAAAGCGGCGATCCCTGGATACTGCGCAACGTGATCCGCAAAGGCCAGACCCTGGATCAGGTGCGCAATGCCTTCCGTTGGGCCAAAGCCGCCGATCTACAAACAATGGGCTTTTTCATCTTTGGGATGCCTCGTGATACGGAAGAGACCATGGAAAAAACCATTCAGCTTGCGCTGGAGCTGGACCCCGATCTGGCCAACTTCATGCTGGCCGCCCCTTTCCCCGGTACCAAAATGTGGGATATGATCGAGGAAGAAGGGAATGTCTTTGCCGATGAATGGAGTGATCTGGCCATCCATGACGCCAAAGCCAGCTTCACCATCGACGATGACAGCTACGATCCCGAGCTGGTGGTGAAAAAATGGCGCCAGGCCTACCGTCGCTTCTATTTGTATCGGCCCAAACGCGTGTGGGAAAAAGTGTCGAAGAAGAGCTTCTGGCTGGACTTGCCGGGCACCGTTGCTAATGCCTATCGTTTCTTCGTGGGCAACGACGAGCAAACCGCCGACGCCAAGCACGCTGCCCGGACCGCATAAATCCTCCCATGTCTCTGCTCACACTTGCTCCCAGACTCCCCGCCTATTGGGCGTTCCGCCGCTATGGCTGGCCGCGGCTGATGCCGTTTTCGGTGGTGATCTCCATCAGCTATCGCTGCAACAGCAAATGCCGCACCTGCGACGTGTGGCGCAAGCCCAACGACGACATGAGCGTGGCGGAATGGGATCAGGTTTTCAGCAAGCTGGGGCGTTCGGTGGAATATCTCACCTTCACCGGCGGCGAGCCCTTTTTGCGCAAGGACCTGGACGACATGGTGATTTCCGGCTATCGACATTGCCAGCCCACCTACATCACTATCCCCACCAATGGCTTGCTCACCAAGCGGATTCTGGCGGCCGTGGACCGCATCTGTGCGGACTGTGCGGGAGCCAATGTGGGCATCAACCTGTCGCTGGACGGCGTCGGTGAGGAACATGATGATATGCGGGGTGTGCCCGGCAACTGGGATAAGGCCATGGCCACCTGGCAGGGACTCAAGGCGCTCAAAGAAAAGCACTCCAACCTGGTGACTTCGGTGCATACGGTGGTCAGCCGCTTCAACGCCCATCGCTTCGCCGCAATTTACGAGGGCCTGCAGTTCTTGCAGCCCGACAGTTACATCACCGAGGTGGCGGAAGAGCGCGTAGAGTTGGACACCATGGGCTGGGGCATCACCCCCGACCCCGAAACGTATGCCCCCATTGCCGACTTCCTCAGCGAGCAGGCCCACAAAGCCCATGCCAGTGGCTTTGCCCGCTTTACCCAGGGTTTTCGCACCCAATACTATCAACTGGCCAAGCGCACGTTGTTCGAACGTCGCCAGGTGATTGATTGCTATGCCGGTTGGGCCGGTGCCCAGATCGCCCCCAACGGCGATGTCTGGACCTGCTGCATCCGCGCCGAGCCCGTAGGTAATCTGCGCCAAACCGATTACGATATCCGGCCTATTTGGTTCAGCCCCGAAATGCAGGCCATGCGCCAGAGCATTGCCAACAAAGAATGTGCCTGTCCTATGGCCAACGCCACCTATACCAACATGTTGCTGCATCCCCCCACCGTGGCCAAAGTGGCGGTGGATTTGCTAAAGGTGGGGTAGATTGCTGAGCCAGTTTTTCTTGCACGACAGATTGTGGCCAGGCTCATCGTTACGGCGCTGCCGACAGATGTAACTCGCGGCCCGACCTGAAAAACAACTCTTTGATTTTTGGCAAGTAGAAGGGATACACGCTAAAATCATTTTATAGACAATCGTTGCCCTCTTTGCTCGCTTCTTTAAGGAGTCTCGTCCCATGGCGGCTATCCACTTCATCGGTCCACTCAAACGTCGCGGCAACTATTATTGCATCGTGTTTCCTCGCTTTGTCAGTGGAGAGCTGCGCAAGCCGTCACGTATTCGGGTAAAAGGGACGATTAATGGTGGCGATTACGAGGGATCGGCCTTTCCTACGGGCGATGGCGCCCATTTTATTTTAATCAATGCCCATTTGCGGCAAAATCTTGATCTCAATGAAGGGGATGAGATTGTGGTGATCCTGGATGAAGTGGTAGCTGAAGAGCCCCAATAGCTTCAGGTTGCTAGCCGTTGTTTCGTCAAAAGACACACATGCCGGCCATCCAGCATCGTAATTAGAGTACTGGAGTCTGGCGAAAATGACACTTGCCGTTTAGCAAAGCCTTTTAGCCACGGATTTTGAAGATGTTTTCCTTTCTTTTCCGTGAAAATATGTGTGAATCCGGGGCAAAAACAAAAAACGCCAGGGTCCAGTAGCGTAGCAAAAGCCCAGGAGTGCGGGCACTACTGGGCTTTCACTATTATCCCCTCCCCAGAGGATATCAAATAAATTAAACAAGTATAAATGGGACGCACGTCAATTGCTGTAAAGATGCTTACATTAAAGCTGACAGATAATCAGGAATGATGAGAAAAGTCGGAATCAGTTGGGAAGACGCCAATGGATTAAGGATAGCTCGTTGATCACTTGAAAGCCGATCTTTTCATAGAGCAAACGAGCGGGTGCATTGGTCTGAAAAAGGCACAGGAAAATTTGTTGACCTTGGGCGTGTAGATGTTGAAGCAGGGCGGAAACGACTTGGCTGGCATAGCCGCGTCGACGGTGGCGAGGGTGGGTGACAATAGAGCCTATTTCCACCAGTCCCGGAAGTCTGGTCTGCACCCCGCCCATGGCCACGAGTTCGGCATCGATGTAAACACCAAAGAAGCTGCCGCGGGCAAAGGTTTCGGGACTAAAAACCATGACTTCATCAGTGGCGGCTAACGCCAGCATCGCAGGCAGGTCGGAGGGATGCAATTGTTGGGCTTGCCCCGATGGTAGCAAGTCGGGGCGACCATGAAAGAGCATCTGCCATTCGGGGCGGATATCGAGGATGTGCATGCTGGCGGTGAGGAGACGAGTCAGGCCAGGCGGCGCCAGGGTGTAGGCTGCCTCATCCGGGACCAGCAGTTCTCGCGCAAGCTGGAGCGTCGTCGCAGGTGATCGCCCTTCCACCGAGATGGCGGTGAATGGCAGCCACAAATGGCGCGCCAGACAGTGTTGCTCGTCGGCATAGGCAAAACGACAATAAGGTGCGCCTATTGTCATGTTGTTCACCCATGTGAAATTACTGAGGGCTTTTTGGGGTTGCTGCCGGAGCCAGTGTTGTGCCCGTTGCACGGCGAGGTGGGGCGGGGTGTTTTGAATCACGTGCTAACGGCTGTAGTCGTAAAATCCTTGTCCCGATTTGCGTCCCAGCAGTGCGGCTGCCACCATCTGTCGTAGCAGGGGCGGCGCTTTGAAACGGGGCTCGCCGTATTCTTCGTACAGAACATCGGCCACGGCCAGCGTTGTATCCAGGCCGACCAGATCACACAGGGTGAGTGGTCCCATGGGATGTGCCAACCCCAGCTTGATGCCGTTGTCGATATCTTCTTTGCTGGCGAGTCCGGCCTCGTACACGCGGATGGCGTCGATAAGGAAGGGGATGAGGAGACGATTGACGATGAAGCCGGGGCTGTCTTTGGCCACGACCGTGGTTTTGCCCAGGCGGGCACCAATGGCGGCGGCAAAGGCCATGGTTTCGTCGCTGGTGAGGATGCCCCGCACGAGTTCGAGCAATTGCATGACCGGCACCGGGTTGAAGAAGTGCATGCCCAGCACTTTGTGGGGGCGTTGGGTGATGGCAGCCAGGGCGGCGATGCTGATGGAGGAGGTGTTCGAGGCGATGATCACATCGGGGCGCAGAACAGCATCCAGGGTTTTGAAGAGTGACTGTTTCAGCTCCAGGTTCTCGGATACGGCTTCGATCACCAGATCGGCATCTGCAAAGTCCTGTAGATCAACGGTGCCGCTGATGCGGGCCCATGCTGCCGCGGCGGCATCGGCTTCTAATTTGTGGCGCTGGACGGCCCGGTTCAGCGATTTTTGCAGCCGATTCATTCCCGAAGCTAAAAATGTTTCGTTCAGTTCGCCGACGATGACATTGAATCCGGAACGGGCACAGCTTTCGGCAATGCCGGAGCCCATGAGCCCACAGCCAATGACACCAATGGTTTTGACTGTCATATGATTTGCTCCTTTGCAAGATCAAGGGGATAGATGAGGATGGTTTGCCGGCCGTCTGCGAGAGCCGAGCGTGCTACTGTTCGGATTGGGCCAGGATGGCACTGAATTTGGCTTCGATGGCTGCCAGTTGGTCGCACGGTGTTTGCCAGATATCACGCAGCGGCGGGGCTGAGGCTTCGATTTGGGCCAAGTACCATGTGTGCGAATTCGCCAATCCTTGCTGGATGAAACGCATACGGGTTTCGTCCGTCTTGCGTACACGAGCCTGTGCCAGCAGGCTGCCCAAAACCGCCAGATCACCGGGGCGGGTATTGTGCTGGCGCAGGATATGTGCCAGATCGGCCGCGATAAGTTGTTCGGTGGTCTGTAGCTCTTCCAGCAAGGAACGAAAGTCTTTTTTGGGACGCCGGCGGAGATAGTGCTCGCAGATGGCGGACCATGTGAGGCTGTGGCGTATGTTGGCGCTCAGGGCGTTGAGATCGGTATCAGATAGGTTCAAAGTCGGCTAGTCCTGCGGTCAGGGTGGTGTGTGGGGGCAGATCGGTGCCAAGATGGTGGTCGAGTAAACGGAAGTGTTCCACAGCGAAGATCTGCTGTTGCTGATCGGCGCTGAGGGTGCTGAAGGTGCCGCGGGGATTGTGCTGTGATCGGTGGCATGCCCAACCGCTGATCCGCTTCGTCACGGTGTGGTGGCAGTCGATGGTGCATTGGATGTGCTCGGGCGGGTCGGCAGTGAAGGACAGGGCCTGGCCGTTGAGCTGGACGCGGTAATCGCTAAAGCCGGGGATCAGATCGAAGACACTTTCGGGTATGGCGCGCACGTAGAGTTTGGGGGTGGCCCAAGCCGGTCCGGCCTCGGCATCGTAGTTGGGATCAGCCGCAGCCCGGTACGCTGCCAGCGCCCGATGATGCACGGCAATATGATCGGGGTGGGGATAGGTGCCGTGTTCGGGATGGGTGATGAGGATGTGGGGGCGGATGCGGCGGATGATGGGCACCAACTGGGCCACGGCTGTCGCCTCGGAAATGGTGGATACCCCACCATCGGGCCAGTCCAGCCATTGCAGATGGGCGATGCCGAGGGCGCGGCAACAACATTCCAGTTCCTGCGTGCGCACAGCGGCGAGGGTGTCGGGCGTGGCGCAGTCATCGCAATAGATGGTGGCCGCTTCGCCGCGGGTGGCACTGACGAGGGTGATGTCGGCGCCGGCTTCGGCATACTTGGCCAGGGTGCCCCCGGCGCCCAGTTCGTCGTCGGGGTGAGCAAAAAGTGCCAGGATGCGTAACATCTTACTCATGATGCCGGCTCAGCCGGCTACGTCTTCGCCGCCATCCACGAAGATGATGCTGCCCGAGATCCAGTTGACGGAGGGCACAGCCAGCGCCGCAATGGTGTTGGCCACATCTTCGGGCTGGGTCATACGGCCGCCGGGATTGCGACGGATGCTGGCGGCGATGATCTGCTCGTGGCCGGGGATCTGGCGCAGCGCCGGGGTGTCGGTGACACCAGCCTGGATGCAGTTGACGAGAATCCCGCGCGGGCCCAGTTCCATCGCCAGTTGCCGGGTATGGGATTCGAGCGAGGATTTGGCCGCGGAGACGGCCCCATACCCAGGCACCACGCGATGCGAGCCTTCGGAGGTCATGGACCAGATACGGCTACCCTGCCCCAACATATTCTCCCGCACCAGTGCTTGCGTCCAGTAAACAAGTGAGTGCGCCATGACTTCCACGGTCATGTTCATGTCGGTCGGCGCAATGGCGTCTTCGGGATTGTCGGCAATAAAGGGTTTGAGGGTGCCGAACGCCAGCGAGTGCATCATCAGCCAGATAGCGGGTTGGGCACTGGCAGCCAGATGTTCTTTCATTTTGGCCAGGGCGCGGGTGCGTTTGTGTTCGTTGGATGCGTTTATATTGAAAAAGACAGCTTGGCTTCCGGCAGCCTCGATGTCGGCGATCACGGCTTGTACGCGGGGCCGGGTCTGTTTCATATCCAGATGAACACCGAAGATGTTCATTCCTTTTTGCGCCAGGGCCCGGGCTGTGGCGGCGCCGAATCCACTGGAGGCGCCCAGGATCAGCGCCCATTTGCCTTGAAGTGTATTTTCACTCATTTAGATGTCGTCCTCCGAAATGGATGGGTGATGGGAATAACTCTATTCTAAGGGTTTATAACCGATAAGCCAACAAATGGTCGCGCTTGGGTGTCTTTTTCGGCATTCGATTCGCAGAAATAGCGAAACGCACAGGGATAGATACGCCAAGCGACCATTTCGTCCCTCGAGACGGCGAGGATGGCGGGATGCCAATTTGGAAGCCGCAAGAAGCCGGGACGGCAGCCCGCGCCCGTCTGGCTCATCTCTCCTCAGCCCGCATATCCCTCCCTGAAAGGCTTAGCGATGTGGGTGGCATAAGCCAACTTGCAGCTCGACGAGTTGGCGCAGATGCAGCAGGTCGTGCACAGCCCACGAAATCCAAAAGAGCCAGCTTTTTGTCTTCTTTGCGAACTTTGCGCCCCTTCGGCTACGCTCAGGACAGGCTTTGCGAGAGATTTTTTCTGCCAAGCCCCGTTCACGGGGCACAGTTGTGGTGCCGGGAGAGTTCATTCCCCGGCGGGCCAGCGTCACGAAACCTCATCTTATTTACACCGGGCTGGCCTGGGCTCCACCCGGCTCTAGCGGCAACACAATGCGAAAAATACTGCCTTGTCCGAGCGTGCTATCCACCAAAACCTGGCCCTGATGCGCCTCGACAATGGCTTTCGCCAGGCTCAAGCCCAGGCCGCTACCTCGTTCGGAGCCGGATTCCCTGCGGCCATACTGGAAAGGCTCGAACAAATTGGCCTGACGCTCGAGGGCAATACCGGGGCCATTATCTTCAACGCTGAACACAACGTTGTTGTTTTCCTGTTGCACGTGCAGTAGGATGTCGCCAGCGGGTGGGGTGTATTTGATAGCATTCGTGCTCAGATTGACCAGCGCCTGCCGAATCAGCATGGGGTCTCCGAACAGACAGGGGAGATGAGGGGATTGTTGCAGCCGAAACTTCTGTGTTTTCGCTATCGCCAGGGGCAATATATCTTCAAAGGCCTGTTGGGCGATTTCCTCGGGGGCAAATGACTTGCGATACAGTCCCACCCCCTGACGCAGGCGTTCCAGATCCAGCAACTCTGCGGTCAACCTGTCGATGCGTTGCAACGCCTTTTCGACAATGTGCAAATACGAAAGTGTCTTGTCATCTAAAGGTGATTCAGCCATCAGACTTATATAGCCGACGGCCAGAGACAGGGGAGAGCGGACATCATGCGCCACCATGCGCACATAACGCGTCACCGTTTCCTGGTATTTTTTGCGCTCGGTGATATCGTGCAGGGTGACCATGCGGCGGTGGGCTGAAGCAGTGTCTGCTTCGTTGATAGCGGTGGTCGTTATGTGCAGATAAAGCGGATGCCCGTTTTGCTGCGAAACGACTTCGTATGCAGACGAGTCACGGATGTCGTTCTCTGCCCCGGGTGCCAGACAGTCTCGTAGGTCGGAGGCTATCTCCAGGTCCGTAATACATTGTCCCACGACACGTTTATTGGTGATGCCGAGATACCTGAGCGCAGCCTGATTCACATCGATTACAAGCTGATTGTGATCAAGCACAATCACACCGTCATTCACCTGGTTGAAGACGATGTCGCGGGCAATAGGAATCGCAAAAAGCAATCGGTAGTGGAACAAAGCATAGCCGATAATCACCCCCGCCGCGGCCATGGGAATCGGCGTGATGTCGATACTTGTTAGTACGGAGGGGACATAGCCCGAAAGCAGCAGGGCATTGCTCGAAAGGGGGAGTGCCAACCCGATCAGCAGGAGCTTGATCTGCTGCTGGTGGAAAGGAGAGACATTCCAATAAAATCGGAAAAGGAGAAGCATGACCATGAATAACATGCTATAAGCGAGCGCTACGTGCACCCAGAATGCCCACCCCCATTGTACAATCATTCCATGCAACCACGGTGTGCTTTCATATTGCCATTGCGACCACCACCAATGCGTTTCATCGTTCGTAAAGACAAAAACGATCATGACCAGATCGAGGCCCAGCACTGCACGCACGAACCATAATTTCAGCCATTGGGGGCGCTGCACATAAGCAATCGTCATGATCAACCACAGCGGGGCGACCGGTATGACCCCCAGATATTTCAATTTCATCCAAAACAGCAGCGTCTCTTCGTTTGCGCTAACGATCTCCAACATGCTTGTTAGCGCCCACCAACCCGCGGCCAGCATCAGCCACGTAAACGCACGGTTCAGGGTGCTGGCGGTTTGTCTGCTGGCATACCAGGCAAAAGCCAAGCTTATACCCGCTGACAAAAAATATAACCACAGTACTGGGGTGTAATCAAATGCAAACATCAAACTATGTTGGTGCCAATAAGCCGTTAGTTGTGTAATGGGAGTGGCGAGCATGAAAAAAGCGGGCATTATTTTACATCACATAGGTGCGAAGGTCAACTGAGCTGGCGGGGGGTGCGTCCCATGTTTTTGGTGGCGTGTGTTGGTCGCATCCGTGATGCGCCGCAGCGCCACCTCCAACCTTACGCCCAAATTCCTGAAACGCGCCCGATTGCTGGCGCTTTCTTTGGCTCTGCCTGCAGATTGGGTATAATATAAGATCGTTGCGCAAAACGGGGTCAGCGCTGTTAATGCTTACAATAAGCTAAACACATCCCCCGAAGGAAAGCCATGTTACGTCGCGAAGAAGATACCAATTTCATCATTTATGCTTTCGTCAGTGATTTATTGTTGACATTACTGGCCCTTTATGTGGCATATCATGCTCGCCTGCTCCTACCCTTTGGCGTCAATCTTCGTACCCCGGACATCCATTTTGTGCCGGCACTTTATGTGACAGTGGTTGCCATCTGGACCCTGGTTTTCTTCCTGTTCAACGTATACGATACGCGGCACACCCTGCGGGCGGTGGACGAACTGCAGATCCTGCTGCTGGCCATCAGCATCGCCGCCTTTGTATTCGCAGGCGTGCTGTACCTGTCATACCGAGATTTGCCGCGGCTCATGTTCATCTATTTCTTCATCGTTGATCTCGGCGCCCTGATTGGCTATCGTTGGGTGTTGCGGATCGGGTTGCGCTGGGCTGGCGCCCGCCAACTTAGCACGCGGCGCATTTTAGTGATCGGCGCCGGTCGCGTGGGCCAGACTGTCGCCCAACGTATTCAGGAAGAAGCCTGGACCGGGTTGAACTTGGTGGGCTATGTGGATGACGCCCCCGAGAAAATGGGCCAGGTTCTGCTGGGGGGCACGGTGTTGGGACCTTTGTCGTCTACCATACAAATGGTAGATCGCCATCATGTAGACGAAGTGGTCTTCGCTCTGCCCCTGCACGCCCACGAACCTTTGCGCCGTCTGGTGATCTCGTTGCAGGAACAACCTGTGCGTGTACGGGTGGTACCCGATGTCCTCGATCTGGCCTTCTTTCGGGCCAGTATGGAAGATTGGGATGGCATTCCCCTGATCGGCTTGCGCGACCCGGCCATCAACGGGGTCAACCGCCTGATCAAACGCATCTTTGATCTGATAGTGGCGTCGACGACCGTGTTGCTGTCGTGGCCGATCATGCTGAGCGTGGCCATCGCCGTCAAGCTCGATTCGCCCGGCCCCATCATCCTCAAACAAGAACGCGTGGGCGAGAATGGTCGCTTGTTTCATGTTTACAAATTCCGCTCCATGGTCGATCATGCCGACAAAATGTTAGCTCAAGTGGTACAGGAAACCGAGGACGGCAATATCATCCACAAGCGCCGTGACGATCCGCGCATCACACGGGTCGGGCGTTTGATTCGCCGCACCAGCCTGGACGAACTCCCGCAACTCCTCAATGTGCTTAAAGGCGAAATGAGCATGGTTGGCCCGCGGCCGGAATTGCCCTTCATTGTCGCCCGTTACGAAGCCTGGCAGCACAAACGCTTTGCCGTGCCGCCCGGCATCACCGGCTGGTGGCAGATCAGCGGCCGCAGCGACAAGCCTATGCACCTGCACACCGAAGACGATCTCTACTACATCAGCCATTATTCCCCCTTGCTCGATCTGCAGATCCTGTGGCGTACGATTGGGGTTGTTCTTAAGGGAAAAGGGGCCTATTGAGTCTGGGGGTTTTAGAGTAGCTACGGCTACTTTCGAGACGCATCGCACCTCAATATACCACGCGCCACACTTCCACATGGCGCCTTGTCACTTTTTGGGGAAGCCCCTCATTGAGCCCCCAAAGATGACAGTTTTGTAAGATGGAAGGATAATTCGCCCATTTTGGCCTGTTTCAGCGTCTCACAAAGGCAGCGAAGCTTGCTCTCCCCACGCTTTATCTGCTACGCTAGCGCCCTGCGACTACCATCCACCGTAAGCGATGGTAAAAAACCCAGCACGTTATCGATCTGGATAGTGCATTTCATCCCACCCCCGATGCTTCGTCCCTCTTTCCATCCGGTCTGGATTTTGCATCACCCGTTCCCCGAATTTCGGGGAGGGGAAAACCAGAGCTTGCGAGAGCCGGGTGTGGGGTCAACCAGACAAAACACCTGCAATTCACTTCACCACGGAGAAAAGTTGTGACCTATCACAAACGTATTGGATTCCTCATAGCACTCCTCCTGCTGGCCATCCCCCTCACCGCCAGCCACGGGCTCAGTGCCCCGTCCACCGACACCAACCTCGCTCCCGCAGCGACCACAGCGCAAGGCGCCTGGCAACGCGTGTGGCGCGGCGACGGCGTCGTCAACGCCCTCGTCGGCCTCGACGCCCAGACCATCATTGGCGTGGGCAGCAGCGGCATGATCATCAACAGCAGCAATGGCGGCGACACCTGGCACTACCAGTCGCCCGTTCCCACCGCCGACCTGTACGATTTAGCCATACAGGGCGGCAGCATGTGGGCCGTGGGCGACACCGGGCTTGTCATCGGCTCCCAAGATGGCGGCGCCTCGTGGCGGCAACAGGCCATAGGATCGGCCAATCGCCTGGTGGGCGTCTCCTTCAGCAATAGCAGCAACGGTTGGGTTGTGGGCGATGGCGGGGAGATATGGCAGACCACAGATGGCGGCGCCACCTGGGCGCCCCAGACCAGCGGCGTCAACTCGGCCCTGCTGGCCGTGGCTGCGGCCGATGACGGATTGCACGGCTTTGCTGCCGGCGCCAACGGCGTTTTGTTGAAGACGGCGGATGGCGGCGCCACCTGGACCCCCATCACCGGCCTCATCCCCACCAGCACCCAACTGCAAGACATTGCCCTTGCCGGCAGCCACGTGTGGGCCGTGGGCAGTGATGGCCGCCTGTATCACAGCAGCGATACAGGCGACACCTGGGCAGTACTGGCCAATATCGGCGTCGCCCTCGACGAAATCGAGTTCGCCCCCGGCCAGGATCAAATAGGCTGGGTGGCCGGGCCAGACGGCCGCGTGGGTCACACCAGCGACGGTGGGGTCACCTGGAAGCTAAGCAGCGCCAGTCCGGGCTGGGATCTGTCGGCGCTGGGCGCCGGCGACAACGAGCACGTGTGGGCCGCCGGTTCGGTGATAGCCAAAAACGACGGCAACTGGTCGGGGCCCACGCAAATGCCCAGTTGGTTCATGTGGCGCACCCGTGACGGCAACAAATGGGAACACGTGATCGGCGGACATTATCCCCGCTTTTTCAGCATCAAAGCCGCCAGCGATCAGGTAGCTTATGCCGTGGGTGATCACGTCGTCGCCCTCAAAACCACAGATGGCGGCAACACCTGGCGCGAGATCGCCCAGGAGTTCCGCGACAATCCCGATATTGCAGTTGCGGCCGACACCCTCGGTTCCTGGTTGATGGCCATCGACTGCGCACCGGACAATCCCGATGATTGCACGGCTGTTGGCCGCGGCGGCCTGATGGTGCACACGCTCGACGGCGGCGCCACCTGGCGACGCGAATTCGCACCCGGCTATAGCGGTTTCTTGTACGATGTCAATCGTACCACCGACAACAAAGGCATTGCCACCGGCACCCACCACTATTTCTACACCACCAACAATCGCTTCTGGAGCGAATCGCAACCCGTCATCCGCACCACCGGCGTCGATCTCGATATGATCAACGAAAACGTGGGCGTGGTGGCCATCCTCAAAACTTCGGCCGGCCCCCGCTATACGCTTGACGGTGGCCAGACCTGGGGCCATCGCCCGCCCCTCAGCGATTACGCCGGTTGGTTCCTACATGCCATCGACGCCTACGATGTCGATGCCAACGGTGCCCTCGACAACGTGTGGTACGCAGGCTGCTATCGCCCCGGGTCCTGGCACCACGAAGATGCCGACTATCCCTGCGTCGAGGCGGGCATCCTGCACAGCCAGGATGGTGGCTTCACCTGGGAAGATTATCGTTTTACGGGCGTGAATAGCCTTATTTACAGCATCCAGATGGTGGATGAAAGCACCGGTTGGGCCGTGGGCCGTGACGGATTCCTGGCAGCCACCGAAGACGGCGCCACCTGGACGGTGCTCGATGTGCCCGCAGCCGGAGATTTATGGAGCGTCAATGCCTGGGATCGCACACTGGTCTATGCCGCCGGTGATGGTCAGACCATTCTCCGCTTTGCCAAACCCGACCGTCGTTTTGTGGCCGACCCGCAAGGCGTCACCAGCATCGACGGCGATCTGAGCGAGTGGACATCCACATTCCAGCGCAGCGTCAACGCCAGCGATGCCGACACGATCAGCGGTGAGACGCCCGATCTGGCCGATCTCAACGCCGACGTACGCGTGCGCTGGGACGACAACGCCCTCTACTTTGGCCTGCACATCGACGATAGCGACGTTCTCACCCAAACCGGTCAACTCGATCAGGTAGGCGTGGCCATCGACGGTTTGCAAGACGGCCTGATCGGCGCCGACGACGTCAGCATGCTCTTTGGTGCAGACGGCAGCTTGCTGGTAGGCGGCCAGCCCGCCCCCGCCGGCTGGCAATGGGCCGTGCAGACCCATGCCACCGGCTACGATATCGAAGCCCGCATCCCCGCCACGGCCGTGGGTGCCAACTTCGAGCACCTGCGCAAGCTGGGCATCAATATCGCCCTGTACGACCGCGACACAGCAACTGCCCCCGCGGCACAGCAAAATGATGTCGACACCGATCTCATCTGGGCGGGAAGCAGCCTCGATGCCGACCCCGCCACCTTCGGCGAACTGGCCCTGTTCCAGTTCGACCGCCAGCAACCCACCCTGCCCGCCCAGTCGGTAGGGCCGCGGACGCTGGATGGGGATGTGAGCGAATGGGCGGGCCAGCCTGCCGTCAGCCTCACCGCCGCCAGCGCCGATTCTGTGCAGGGCCAGCCCGTGGCCGATGACGCCGATCTCAGCGCCACCTGGCGTTGGGGCTGGTGGTCCGACACCCTGCTGCTGGCCGTATCGGTGCAGGATAACGCCGTCGGCAGCGGCGACGCCGTGCTGCTCAGCTTCGATCCCAGCGCCGACCAACGCCCCGGCAGCGATGATTTCAGCGTCAGCATCAGTGCTGACGGGTTGGTACAAAGCCTGGGCGGCCCGACCACGGGCATTGTGGCCGCCGGCCAGCACAGCGCTACCGGCTACGATCTGGAAATTGCCATTCCCGCCGCCCTGTTCGGCGGCGAACTGCACGCCCATCAGCAACTGCGCTTCAACTTCGGCCTGCAGGATGACGACGACAACGACGGCCAGCCCGAGCGCTACCTCAACTGGCAGGGAGCGTCGGTGACCGGCGTACAGGCCGATTTCGGGACTTTGGACCTGCAACCGTTGACGATGTTGCTCAAGGCTGGCGACGGCCAGACCATCGTGCAGGACACCTTGCTCGACGAGTGGAACCCCGCCCGCAACTACGGCACCCTGGGGCATTTGTGGATTCACTCCAGTGGCGCTCGCAACAGCCTCATTCGTTTTGATCTCAGCGCCCTGCCGGCCGATGCCAAGATTACGCAAGCCACGTTGCGCCTGAACGTGTACGAAGATCAGACTGCACCATTGCAAACACATTTGTACCGCATGTTGCAGGCCTGGGAAGAACGCCAGGCTACCTGGCAGCAGGCAACCAGCGGTCAGGCCTGGGATGCACCTGGCGCCCTGGGCGCAGGCGACCGTGCCGCCACCTCCAGCGCCGACGTCCCTCTGGCCGCGGTGGGCGACTTTACCGAGTGGAATGTCACGGCCGACGTGCAGGACTTTGCTACCGGCAATGCCGCCAACTACGGATGGCAGATCACCGGCGACGCCTCGGCCAACCAGTTGTACAAACTGGTGAGCAGTGATTGGAACGAGCCCGAGCGCCTGCCGGAACTCAGTCTGGAATACACGCTGCCTGGCGGCACCGTGCCCACCCCCACCCATGCCTACCGATACCCCGACCGCCACGCCCACGGCCACCGCCACGCCTACATTCACCCCCCCCCCCACATTCACACCCACGCCAACGGCGACACCTTCTCCCACGCCCACGGCGACGGCCACGCCCACGGCTACGGCGACCCCTACGCCCACACCGGTCTTGCTGTGGATGCCGCTGATCACACAGTCCTGACCTCCCCCATCCTTCCTGTCCCCAGGGCGAGCCACCATCTGGCTCGCCCTGTTTTTTTCTCCCCTTTGCCTCTTCCTGACTCGATGTATTTCAGGTGTTCACACTCATTTCTGCTGCCCCGGCTTTCCCGCATCTCGGTCAGGCGTGCTAAAATCCTCTGAGTATGAATGTTTTGTGGACATCACCCCTTGGCCCCGTCGTCTGGTTGACGGGCGGCGCTGCTCTGCTGATGGCAGGCCAGAAGCACCTGCCGTGCCGCTGGCAGCGTAGGCTGCCGCGGCTGTGGATGGCGCTAGGCCTGCTGGCCTGGCTGGCGTTACGCTTTCAGACCCAACAGGCGCCGATGTTGTGGCAATGGCACATCCCCCTGGATATTTCAATCGTGTTCGGGCTGCAACTGGATGCCTGGGCCTGGATGGTGGGTCTGGCTGTGCTCGTTGTGACGTTGATCGCCCCCTTGCTGTCCGGGGCCACCCATGATACCGGCTATGCCACCGGACCCTTGTGGATGATGCTGCTGGCCGCGGCCGGCTTGCTGGCAGTGCTGGCGTTGTCGTGGATGAATCTGCTGGCGGCCTGGGCGGCGATGTGGTTGCTGGTAGGAGTGGTGGCGCCGGCGCCCGGCCGCACCCACATCTGGACAGCCGGCATTCTCTCTACCACTTTCCTGTGGATGGCTGCCCTGTGGGATCCCGCGGCCCTGGTATGGCAACTGATCCCCGGCACCCAACTGAACCCACTGCCCCAGCTTTTGCTGGTCGGGGCGGTGAGCATCGCCCTCGGCGTTACCCCCTTTCACCTCACTGCCCGCAGCGCCGACACGCCGGCCCCGGGCCCGGCACTGCTGCTGTATTTGATTCCGGCTCTGGCAGCGCTGCATCTGTTGGGGAGCCTGTCCTTGCCGTTACTCTCGGTTTCGTCGTGGTTATTCCTGGTGGCCGTAGCCCTGTTGGGCAGCAGTCTGGCGGCATGGACAGAAGATCATCCCGCTCGCTACTGGCGCAGCATCCTCATCAACCGCAGCGCCTGGGTGCTTTTTATGGTGGCTCTGGTCGCCGTGGCGCCACCTGCCAATCTCCTGCTACCGCTGACCACCCTGTTCCTGGGTGCTCTCATGTGGGGTATGGCCGCTGTCGCCCAAGCGCGCTATCATTGGCGCTTGCCGCATTGGCTGGCCTTTATGACACTCTACGGCCTGCCGCTGACGCCGGCTTTCAACTTAATGGGCTTTTGGCATCGGCTCACCAACTCCGTGATTGGCATTCCTCTGTGGATGATTTACCTGCTGGCACAGAGTCTGTTGGTGGCGGCATTTCTGCGCCCGCCGCTCGTCGCCAGCCCCGCCCGCCGTTCCCCGCCCCGCCTTTTTAGTTGGGGGGTGACGGCCCTGGGGGCCGTGATCCTGTGGTGGGGCCTGTTCCCCTCCACTTTAGGCGTGTGGGGTGCGGGCCTGTCCCCGGATAGCCCCGACGCCGTCTTCTTTGCACCGCTGCATTCCGCCACCGGCATCGATTGGCTGACCTTGCTGTTGCCGCTGGCTGTGGGTGGCGCCCTTGCCAGGCTGCACCGCCGTACGGGAACGACGCTGGGAGTAGCTCGCGCCCGCGTCGCCACCCTGGCGCGCATGGATTGGCTGTCTCAGGCCGGGGAACGCCTGCTGCACGGGCTTTCCCTGTGCTTGGGCGTGTTGGCTGATGTGCTCGACGGTGCCGGTCAGTTCGGCTGGGTGCTCCTGGCCCTGCTCATCGGCGCCATTCTGCTGCGATCCTGATCCCTCATGTCACCCTTATCCGAATTTCTCACTCTGATCCAACCCCTGGCCCAGCAAGGCGCCGTGGGCCTGAGTGTTTTGCTCATCCTGGCCCTGCTGGTGTTCAGTGATTGGCGCTTGGCCATCGCCGCCTTTGCCCTGCTCAAGGTGCTGGCAGGCATCCTGCTCACGCGCTTGCTGCCGCCCGAATGGGCCTTGTTGCAATGGGTGAGCGGCGGGTTGGTGGGCATCATGTGGTTTCTTTCGGCTCGCCGAGTCGACAGTGTGCGACGCCGCCAATTGGCTATTCCCTGGTGGCGTCCCCAATGGCGACTCGATATGGACACGCTCATGCGTTTGGCGCTCATGCTCCTGATCCTGACCGTGGTCTACACCCAGCGGCCTCTGATCCCCCTTCCCAATCTGCCTGCCGATCTGGCTCGTCTCAGCACCTTTTTGGCCCTGGCCGGTCTGTTGGGGCTGGGTCTGGGCGAACAGCCCCTGCGCTGGGGATTGAGTTTGTCGCTGTGGATTCTGGCTGCCAGCTTCGCCATCAACGCTCTGCAAGTCGATGTCGACACCGTGGGGCTGTTGGCCAGCCTCGATATTTTATTAGGTTTTGCTATCTCTTATCTCATGGTCGTGGATGGTGCCCGCACCTGGCCGCACCCGGAGGACGTGTGAGTCTATTCAGTGCTGTCTTGCTGTGGCTGCTGGCCCTGGCGCTGCTGGCCAGTGTGCTGCGGCGGTTCCGCCTGTGGCCGGGCCTGCTCGTGGCCGCCGGTCTGGCGCTGTTGGCCTGGCGCCTCTGGCAAACACCGACCGCCGACAGTGTGCGCTGGCTGGGGCAATGGATCGATCCCAGCCAGGAAACCGTGCTCCTGGGCTTTCGCTTTAGCTTGGATGATCCGGTGCGCACGCCGCTGTTGCTGCTATTGGCCTGGGGCAGTGTAATGGCGCTGGCCGGGGGCTGGGCTGGCGCCGATCGAGTCCTGTTCCCCGCCATCCCCCTCATCACTGCCGCGGCGTACCTGGCCCTGGCCAGCGCGCCTTTGCTCTGGGCGCCATTTTGGCTGGTGCTGGCGGCCATTCTCATCGCCTTCCCGGCGCAGGGAGCCCAGCCCCGGCGTGCTCGTGGTGCCCTGCGCACCCTCGTGGCCCCGATCCTGGCCCTGCCCTTTTTCCTGATGGCGGCCTGGGTCTTCCACCAGACCACCCCCGACGCCGATAACATCGGTTTGTGGACCAATGCCTGGCGGGCGCTGGTGATCGGTGTGGGCATCTTGCTGACCCCCGTGCCTCTGCATGGCTGGATCGTGGCTCTGGGCGAAGATTCACCGCCCTTTGCGGCGGCCTGGATCGTGGGGCTCTGGCAGATCACGGTGTACATGCTGGTGCGCCACATCCTGCTCGCTTATCCCTCTCTGGCCGACTATGCCGATCCCGCCCGGCTCTTGCCCTGGTTGGCCCTGATCCAGATGACCTGGGCCGCCGTGTTCGCATTCGGCAGCCAGCGTCTGGGGCAGTTCTGGGGCTATCTGCTGCTTTGGGACTACGGCGCCACCTTTTTACTGTGGAGCATGACCGGAGAATTGGGCACACAGAGTATGCTCTGGCTGCTCCTGGCCCGGCTCCTGGTCCTGTGCCTGATTGCGGTGGGTCTGCAATCCATTCAGGAGCGCTACCAGGCCAATCCCCCTTATCACCGCCTGCAAGGCGCCAGCCAACGGTTTCCCCTCGCCACCGCCAGCGTTTTGGGCGGAGCCCTTTTTATTGTGGGCTGGCCCTTGGGCGCCCTGTTCCCCATACGCGTTGCCACCATGCAACTGGCGCAGTTGTACGCCCCCAAGCTCTTTCTGGGGCTGATGGTAGCCGTCCTGGTGATGATACTGGCTATCATCCGCCTGCAACGCGCTTTTTTCCAGCCCCTGACCGATTCCCACCTGCGCCGCGAACCCGCCCATCTGCTGTGGCTGATCGTCCCCCTCTTTGCCATCAACATCCTGCTTAGTATTCATCCCGGGCTGCTCGAGCCCCTGACCCTGCAACTGGCCGATTGGCTCACCCGGTTTTAGGCGCCGCCCGCCGCCCCGGGGGGCGAATTTGGTAGCATTTGAAAGCATGAACATGCTATAATGCTCTTTGTCATTGACATTGTCATAGACCCAATGCCCACACTCAGTGTGGGGCTTTTTTTGTCAGCACCCGTCATTGCTTACCCCTCATTCCATCCTCATTATGGCTTCAGCATCCAGCCGACTCAGTGGTTTTTATCAGCTCAGCCCCACACAGCGACGCCAGCTTATCGCCACCTGGGCAGAGTTAGACGACGAAGAACAAGCCGCCTTGCTGGGCGGACTGGACATCGCCACTGCCGACCATCTGATCGAAAACGTCATCGGCCTCTACACCCTGCCCCTGGCCATCGCCCCCAACTTCATCATCAACGAACGCAACTATCTGCTGCCATTGGTGATCGAAGAGCCCTCGGTGGTGGCGGCTATGGCCAACGCCGCCCGCCTCGTGCGCCTTGGGGGAGGCTTTCGCACCGGCAGCACCGAGCCCGTCATGATCGGCCAAATCCAACTGATTGACGTCCCCTATCCCCATGCCGCTGCCCTGCGCATCCGCGCCTTGCAGGACGAGCTGCTGGCGAAACTGGCGCATCTGCACCCCACCATACGCCGGTTGGGGGGCGGCCCCATCGAGCTGCAAGTACGGCCCCTGCCCGATACCGACGCCGGCCCCATGCTCATCGTGCATCTGCTCATGGATACTCGGGACGCCATGGGTGCCAACGCCATCAACACCGCCTGCGAGACCCTGGCGCCCGAATTGGAAGCTATCAGCGAAGGCCGGGTCTTGCTGCGGATCCTCTCCAACCTCAGCGATCAGCGCCGCGCCTGGGCTGAGTGCCGGGTTCCTGTCACCGCCCTCGAAAGCGAAGATTTTAAGGGCCGTGAGGTCGCCGCGGGCATCGTCGCCGCCAATGCCTTTGCCATCGCCGATCCATACCGCGCCGCCACCCACAATAAAGGCCTCTTCAATGGCATCGACGCCGTAGCGCTGGCTACCGGCCAGGACTGGCGGGCGATCGAGGCCGGAGCCCATGCTTATGCGGCCCGTCAGGGCCACTATCGCGCCCTCACCGACTGGCATGTCGAAGACGCGGCCCTGGTGGGGCGCCTGGAAATGCCCCTGGCTGTGGGCACAGTGGGCGGGCTGACCAAACTGCACCCCACCGCCCGCACGGCTCTCAAAATCCTACAGAGGCCCGACGCCCGCACGCTGTCCGAGATCATGGTAGCAGCCGGACTGGCACAGAATCTGGCGGCGTTACGGGCCCTGGTGAGCGAAGGCATCCAGCAAGGCCATATGCGGTTGCATGCCCGTCGCTTGTAATCGCTGCATCCGTGACACAATCATTCTCAACTTAGTATCGAACATGATGAACCAACCCGCCTTCCTGAAACCCTCGCGCCCGGTCGGCATTGCCGGCTACGGTGCTTACATCCCCCGCTATCGTCTACCCGCCACCGAAGTCTCGCAAATGTGGACGGACGGTGTGGCAGGCCTGCCGATCCAGGAAAAAGCCGTGCCCGGTCTGGACGAAGATACGACCACCATCGCCATCGAAGCGGCGCGCAACGCCCTCGTGCGCTCCGGCATTGCCCCCAGCGATCTGCGCGCGGTCTGGGTCGGCAGCGAGAGTCATCCCTATGCAGTCAAGCCCACATCGACCATTGTCGCCGAAGCCATCGGCGCCACCCCGCTGGTGCAGGCCGCGGATTGGGAATTCGCCTGCAAAGCCGGCACCGAAGCACTCATCGCCGCCGTGGGCCTGGTGGGTGCAGGCATGGCCGATTACGCCATGGGCATCGGCGCCGACACCGCCCAGGGCCGTCCTGGTGATGCTTTGGAATACACCGCCGGCGCCGGCGGCGCTGCCTACATCATGGGTCCGGCCACGGGCGCCCTGGCCCGCTTCGAAGGTTCGCTTTCGTACGTGACCGACACCCCCGACTTCTGGCGACGCCCCCGTGCCGAATATCCTTCTCACGGCATGCGTTTCACCGGTGATCCTGCCTACTTCCATCACATTTTCACTGCCGGTGGCATGTTGCTCGAGGCATTGGCACGCAAGGCCAGTGATTACCAGCACGTTGTATTCCACCAACCCAATGTCAAATTCCCGACCCGTGCCGCCAAAATGCTGGGCTTCAAGCCCGAGCAGTGGGAAACCGGCCTGTTGGTGGGGCGCATTGGCAATACTTACTCCGGCGCCTCCATCCTGGGGATGACGGCCGTCCTGGATGTGGCGCAGCCGGGCGATAAAATCATGCTCGTCTCCTTCGGCTCCGGCGCCGGCAGCGACGCCATGTCGTTCGAAGTCACCGATTTGATCCACGAACGGCAGCAACTGGCCCCCAGCACTGCCTCCTACATTGCCCGGCGCAGTGTGATCGATTACGCTACCTATTTACGGTATCGTGGCAAAATTCGTCTGAAATAACGCCCGCCGCATCCCTCCCCCATTCCTCCTTCCTTATAGCTCAAGTGACAATGAATAACCTCATGCGAGACGTTGCAATTGTTGGCATCGGACAGACTCCCGTCGGCGAATTATGGGATCGTTCGTTACGCCACCTCGGGCATGATGCCATTATGGCAGCCATGCAGGATGCCGGCATCGAAACCGCCGACGCCCTTTTTGTCGGCAATATGTTATCCGGCGAACTGGCCGGTCAGCAACACCTTGCGACCTTGCTGGCCGATTTTGTGGGGCTGCGCGGCATCGAGGCCGCCAAGATCGAAGCCGCCTGTGCTTCGGGGGCAGCCGCCCTGCGTGTGGGCATGATGGCCGTAGCCAGCGGCATGGCCGATGTGGTGATTGTGGCCGGTGTGGAGAAAATGACCGATACTCTGCCCGCCGAAACCACCGCCGCTTTGGCCACGGCCGGGGATCAAGAATACGAAGTAGCCGAGGGCGCCACCTTCCTGGCGCTCAATGCCATGCTCATGCGCCGCTACATGCACGAATATAGCGTGCCCCACGCAGCCTTTGCTCCCTTTCCGGTGAACGCCCACCAAAACGCCGCCGGTAACCCTAACGCCATGTTCCCTATGGCGATCTCGGATGCTCGTTACGCCAAGGCGCCCGTCGTGGCCCCGCCCATCAACATCATGGATAGTTCCCCCATCTGTGACGGCGCCGCCGCCGTGGTGCTGGTGCCGGCTGAGCGGGCAGCAGATTACGGCCTGGACAAGCGCACGGTGCGAATTGCCGCCTCGGCGTCCGCCACCGACACGCTGGCCATCCACGATCGTCGCGAGCCACTCTTTTTAGAAGCAGCCTATCTCAGCAGTCACAAGGCATACGCTCAGGCAGGCCTCACCCCGGCCGACATCGATCTGTTCGAGCTGCACGACGCCTTTAGCATCATGTCGGTTTTATCACTGGAAGCCTGTGGCTTTGCCGCCCGTGGCCAGGGCATTGCCCTGGGCGAATCGGGCGCCATTACCCGGGATGGCAAAATCCCCATTACTACCATGGGCGGGTTGAAAGCGCGCGGGCATCCAGTAGGCGCCACAGGCCTGTATCAGGTCGTGGAAGTTGTGCAGCAACTGCGCGGTGAGGCTGGCCCCAACCAGCTTCCACACCCCCACATCGGCATGACTCAGAATATCGGTGGTTCCGGCGCCACCATCATCACCCATATTCTGGTGGGGCAGGATTGATTCACAAGTAGGGTGCTCAGCGGCGCATAAATGTAAATAGCATAGACAAAAAAGAGATAATATATCGATATTCGCTCTCAAATGCTGGCAGACGCCCCAAAGCGCAGAGGCTGATGGTTTTTGGTAGCGGCTTGCCGTTATACTTCTGCCCGAGAACAGCGTTCATATCCATGAAAGGAGCTCAAATTTATGCAAATTGCCCGAAACTGGCGTGTCAAACAACAGCGCTATAGTCTACATGGCGAAATTTGTTACCATTGTGGTTCGAAGGTCTTTCCGCCCCGTGATGTTTGCCCCGAATGTGCCAAACCGGCGTATGCCTCCTTTGAGTTGAGTGGAAAAGGCGAAGTATACAGTTTTACAACCGTGTACGAAGCCCCGGCCGGATTTCAGGAACAGGCGCCTTATAGCCTGGCCCTGGTCAAGCTGGAAGAAGGCCCCATGCTCACGGCCCAATTGACTGATATCGATCCGCAGGAAGTGTGCATTGGCTTGCCGGTGGAGATGGTCACCCGCAAATTGAGTGTGGATGGTGACGAGGGGTTGATCCAATATGGATACAAATTCCGGCCCCGCCTGAGCTCGCAAGCCGCCTGACCCCCACCGACCATTGCAAATAGGGAAGGCCGCTCTGCACCTTGAGAGCGGCTTTTTTGTGTGCAAAAACAAACCCACCCTTGTGCGGGTGGGTGAGATGGCCCATACGGGGTTCGAACCCGTGTCTCAGCCTTGAGAGGGCTGCATCCTGGGCCGCTAGACGAATGGGCCATACGCGCAACCGAAATTGACACAGCGGCTAGCATTATACTGTTCTGGCTGCCTTCTGTCAAGCTAAATGATGGCGCCGCAGCAATTCCAAATTGGGTGTCAATGTTTGTAGTACGTGCCCGAACAAGGCCACTTTCGTGTTTCTCTACGGACACTTCCTGCAACTGTCATTCTGAACGGGTTCTAGAGGCCA